>JAVRPF010000635.1:0-2731 GCA_032162385.1 Mycobacterium sp. | reverse complement strand
AATTGACCGCATTGACGGCCGTCGTGCTGGCAGCGCAACTCGTCAGCGGCACGCTCGTGACGGGCGCCGGACCGCACGCAGGCGACAAGAGCGTCGAACAGCCGGTGCCGCGGCTGCAGGTGGAGATCACCACGCTGGTGCACCTGCACTCGACGCTGCTGGTGGCCTACCTGTCCCTGATCGTCGGCCTTGGCTTCGCGCTGCTTGCAGTGCGCGCGCCGCGGCCGGTGGTGCTGCGGTGGGGCGTGCTGCTGGCGCTGGTGTGTGCGCAGGGCCTGGTCGGCACGGTGCAGTTCTTCACGGGCGTACCCGCGGCGCTGGTCGCCGTGCACGTTGCAGGGGCGGCCGCGTGTACGGCGGCCACCGCGGCGCTATGGGCCTCGATGCGAGAACGGGCCGAGCCCGAGCCGGTCGAGGGCTGACTCGACGCCGATGGCGAATTCGCGCTGCTGCCTGGCCCGGTCGGCCGCACCGAGCTGCCGCCAGCCCAGCGACGGCTCGACCAACTCCAGTTCCAGCAGCCGCGGATCCTGCGGGCTGCCGATCACGTCGACGCGGGCGTAGAGGAACTCCGACGGCACGATGCCGAGGCGGTCGGCGGCAGCGGCCAGCGCGGCGTGGCCGACGTCCCACAGCTCGAAGTCCGGCTCGGCCGGCCGCAGTGACTCCTCGGCGTACGTGCCGGAGTCGTCGAAGCCCGGTCGGCTTCCCGGCGACGGAAGGATCGGCCCCTTGGTGAACGCGTGGGACTGGCGGCCCGCGAGGAACACCATGGCCGTCTCGCCGTCGGCGATCCGCGCGTCGTATGGCTGCACCAGCACGGTGCGCCCATCGGCCTGCAGCGTCGCGGCGTGCTCGCGCGCCGCATCGGGATCGGTGAACCGTTGCGCGCCAACCGATCCCGCACCGACCGCGGGTTTCACGACGACCTCGCCGCTGAACAGGCGCAGCGGCTCGCCAGGAGCGAAGAACCGGCTGGGCACGGTCGGAACCCCGGCCGCGGCCAGGTCGGCCAGGTAGCGCTTGTCGGTGTTCCAGGACACCACGTCGGGTGCGTTCAGCAGGTTGGGCACCCGTCGCGTCCAGGCCAGGAATTCGTCGAGCCGCTCGGTGTAATCCCACGTGGCGCGCAGCACCACCAGATCGGCGCGCTCGGTCTCCGGATTGTCCCAGGACAGCCAGCGGGCGTGCAGGCCCCGTGACCGCAGCGCCGCCACCAGCCCCGCATCGTCACCGTCGCCCTCGGTAAGAGCGCGACAACCTGCGAAGACGATGTGCGGATGGCGAACGTCGGGCCTGGCGAGTTTCACCTTGGAATGATAGGTGGCATGCACGCCATCGAAGTCGCCGAAACGGGCGGTCCCGAAGTCCTGAACTACGTCGAGCGCTCGGAGCCCTCCCCCGGCCCGGGCCAGGTGCTGATCAAGGCGGAGGCGATCGGCGTCAACTTCATCGACACCTACTTCCGGTCGGGCCTCTACCCACGGGAGACGCCCTTCGTCGTCGGCACCGAGGTGTGCGGCACCATCGCCGCGGTCGGCGACGACGTCGCCGCCCTGGGCGTCGGCGACCGAGTGGTCACCGCACAGGCAGTCGGCGCCTATGCCGAATTCTGCGTGGCACCCGCCGATTTCGTGGCGTACGTGCCCGACGGCGTGCCCGCCGAAGTGGCCGCGTCATCCCTGTTGAAGGGCATGACCGCCCACTACCTGATCAAGTCGACCTATCCCGTGCAGCAGGGCGACACCGTCCTGCTGCACGCCGGGGCGGGCGGTGTCGGCCTCATCCTGACGCAGTGGGCCACCAGCCTGGCAGTGCGGGTGATCACCACGGTGTCGACGCGCGAGAAGGCCGACCTGTCCCGCATGGCCGGTGCCGTGGAGGTGCTCGACTACCCCGACGACGCCGCCGAGTTCGGCGCACGAATCCGAGAGCTCACCGGGGGCGACGGGGTGGCCGCGGTGTACGACGGGGTGGGCGCGTCGACGTTCGACGCCAGCCTGGCCAGCCTGGCGCTGCGCGGCACGCTCGCCCTGTTCGGTGCGGCCAGCGGGCCGGTGCCGCCGGTCGATCCGCAGCGGCTCAACGCCGCCGGTTCGGTCTTCCTGACGAGACCGACCCTGGCGCACCACACCCGCACCGCCGACGAGTTCGGCTGGCGCGCGGGTGAACTGCTCGACGCGATCTCCCAGGGCACCATCGAGATCACGGTGAGCAACCGCTACCCGCTCGCCGACGCCGCCGACGCGCACCGTGACCTGGAGGGACGCAAGACGGTCGGCTCGGTGGTGTTGGTGCCCTGAGGTCGGGCGCGTACCGGCCAGACCCCGGACCGCACTGCTGCGCGTTCTAACCTGGTCGACATGGCCGAGGACCTGATCGTGTCGCGGGCCCTCGTGGTTCCCGCGTCCGACTTGAGTGAACGCTTCTCCAGGTCCTCCGGCCCCGGCGGGCAGGGGGTGAACACGGCTGACAGCCGGGTCGAGCTGTCGTTCGACCTGTCCCGTTCCCCCGCGGTACCGGAGTGGTTGCGCCCCCGAATGCTCCGTCGACTGGGGGGTCGTCTCTCCGACGGCGTGCTCAGGGTTACGGCGAGCGAGCATCGCGCACAACTCCAGAACCGCGCCGCCGCCCGCGAGCGCATGGCTCGCCTCCTTCGCGACGCCGCCACCGCACCTTCCCCGATACGCCTGCCGACCAAGCCCACCAGAGGCTCGAAGGAGCGCCGGAT
>JAVRPF010000634.1:0-4169 GCA_032162385.1 Mycobacterium sp. | reverse complement strand
GATTACTTCAACAGCTCGATTCAGGGCAACGGCATCTACTACGGCCTACCCGTGTGGTTGATCCTGTTGCTGCGCATCGGTTTCGGGTTGCTCGCAGTGGCAAGCCTGTGGCTGCTGTACCGCTACTACCGCGAACGCGATCCACTGTTCTGGATGTTGACGTCCTCCGGTGTGCTGCTGATCGCGACGTTCCTGGTAACGGCACTGGGCCAGGGCTACTACTCGATGATGCTGTTCCCGTTCCTGATGACGGTGGTGCTGCCGAACTCCGTGATCCGCAGTTGGGTCGCCTGGCTGTCCATCTACGGCTTCATGACCATGGACCGCTGGTTGCTCGGACACTGGCCGACGACGGGGCGCGCATTCGAGTACCTCAGGATCACCTACGGCTGGTCGCTGATGCTGGTCGTGGTGTTCTGCGTGCTGTACTTCCGCTACCTCGACGCCAAGGCGGACGGCCGACTCGGTGACGGCATCGACCCGTCGTGGCTGACGCCCGATCGGCAGCGCGCTAGCGTGGAAACATGACTTCCCCCAAGGTCGAGCTGACCGACGACGAGTGGCGCAAGAAGCTGACCCCGCAGGAGTTCGCAGTACTGCGCCAGGCCGGCACCGAGCGGCCGTTCGTCGGCGAATACACCGACACCAAGTCCGAAGGCGTCTACCAGTGCCGAGCGTGTGGTGCGGAGTTGTTCCGCAGCACCGAGAAGTTCGAATCCCATTGCGGCTGGCCGTCGTTCTTCGACCCGGCCGATTCCGACGCGGTGGTCCTGCAGGCGGACGACTCGCTGGGCCAACACCGCGTCGAGGTGATCTGCGCGAACTGCCACAGCCACCTGGGCCACGTGTTCGAGGGCGAGGGCTATCCGACGCCCACCGACCAGCGCTACTGCATCAACTCGATCTCGCTGAAACTGGTGCCAGCCGGTTCCTAGGGCAGCCGCGCGATGAGTTCCTCGACCGCTACCCGCGGGCCGGTGAAGAACGGCGTCTCCTCCCGGACGTGACGGCGCGCGTCGGTGTAGCGCAGCTTCCACATGAGCTCGACGATCCGGGCCAGGTCCGGACCCTCGAAAGCGAGAATCCACTCGTAGTCGCCCAGCGCGAACGCAGGCACCGTATTGGCCCGCACGTCGGGATACTCGCGGCCCGCCATCCCGTGCTCCACGAGCATCTTGCGGCGCTCGTCGTCGGGCAGCAGGTACCAGTCCAGGGAGCGCACGAAGGGATACACGCAGACGTAGTCGCCGGGCTCCTCGCCTGCCACGAACGCCGGGACGTGGCTCTTGTTGAACTCCGCTGGGCGGTGCAGGGCGACGACGCTCCACACCGGGTCGCTGGCGGAGCCGAGGGTCGTGCGCCGGAACGCCCGGTACGTCGCCTGCAGATCCTCCACCCGCTCGGCGTGCGTCCAGATCATGAAGTCGGCGTCGGCGCGGAAGCCCGCGACGTCGTAGAGTCCCCGGACGACGACGCCGCCGTCTTCCCGTTGCTTGAGGAAGGTCGCGGTCTCGTCGACCACCGCGGCACGCTCCTCCCCCAGTGCTTCGGGCTGCACGGCGAAGACCGAGATCATCATGTATCTGGTCATCGAGTTGAGCGTGTCGTAGTCGAGCTTGGCCATGGTCTCATCGTGCCACGGGCGCGGCTACCTCCGCGGCCGCCCTAGTGCCCGACGCGACGCAGGCAGGCACCCCGATGCCGTCGAGGTAGCCACCCGCGACCGCCAGGGTCGGTGGCAGGCCTGCCCGCAACTCGGCGACCAGCGCGGCGTGCCCCGGCCCGTATTGCGGCATCGCGTCGATCCACCGCTGCACGTGGCAGTCCACCGGCTCCTGGGCGATGCCGAAGACCTCGGCGAGGTCGGCGGCCGCCCACGACAGCAGCTCCTCATCCCCGGCGTTGCGGGCCAGCTGGTCGCCGAACCGGCCGAACGACAGCCGCACCAACTCGACGTTGCCGCGCCGCCCCCACTTGCGCGACGTGAGCGTCATCGCCTTGGCGTGCAACGGTTCTCCCCCGGCCACCAGCACGCCGGACTGTTCGGGCAGCGGCGTGCCGCCGGGCAGCGCCAGCACCACCAGCACGGTCGAGGCCACCGCGATGCGCCGGGTCGCTGCCGCGCTCCGCGGGGCTACGTGTTCGATCAGCCGCGGCAGCCGGGGCGCCTGGACTGCGAGGACCACGCCGTCGGCGTGCCAGTGCACCCCCTCGTCGTCGACCAGATCCCACCCGCAGGCCGCCCGGTCGATTCGCTGCACGGCGACCTGTGCCCACTGGAAATCGGCCCGCCGGATGAGCTCGTCGAGCAGTACCCGGTAGCCGCCATCGACGGCGCCGAACACCGAACCGTCGACGGGCGGCGGCCCGGACTCTGCCAGCGCATCGCGCACCGCGTCGGTGAGGGTGCGCGCCCCCCGGTCCAGGGCCGCGGCCAGCGGGGGCAGCGCCGCCCGCAGGCCGATCGTCGCCGCCGACCCGGCATACACCCCCGCCAGCAGCGGTTCGACGGACCGCGACACCACCTGATCACCGAAGCGGTCGCCGACGAGTTCGGCCACCGTCGGGTCGGCACCGTGGCGCCACGACAACGGCCTGCTGCGTTCGTCGACGATGCGGGCGACGGTCGCGTCGTCCACCAGCCCCGCGACGGAGGAGGCCTGCGCCGGAACGCCCTGCAACGTGCCCTGCGGCATCGGGTGCAGCCGACCTCCGCTGTAGATCAGCGGGCGCACCCCGGTCGTGCCGATCTGCCTGCCGGCCAGACCCAGTTCGGCGAGCAGTGCCGTCACCTCCGGACGCCGGGCGATGAAGGCCTCCGCGCCGACGTCGACGGGCTGGCCGCCTACCCGCTCGGTGCGCAGGGCACCGCCGAGACGGTCGGCGGGGTCGAACACCGTGATCGATGCTTCCGGGCCCGCGGCAGCCCGCAACCGGTATGCGGCGACCAGGCCCGAAATGCCGCCGCCAACAACACAATACGATGGACTCACAACGTGTGCACCAAGGCGACGGCGTCCGTCACGACGCCCGGGTCGGTGGCCGGCAGCACACCGTGACCGAGGTTGAACACGTGACCGGCGGCTCCCCCATCGACGGCGCGGCGGCCGTCCTCGACGACGCCGCGCACCGCACGCTCCACCACCGGCCAGCGCGCCAGCAGCACCACCGGGTCGAGGTTGCCCTGCAGCGCCACCCCGGGCCGCACCCGGGCGGCGGCATCGGTCAGCGAGGTACGCCAGTCCACCCCGACTACGGTCGCCCCAGCCTCGGACATGGCGCCCAGCAGTTCGGCGGTACCCACCCCGAAGTGCGTCATCGGCACGTGGTCGTCAGCGAGCGCATCGAACACCCTGCTGCTGTGCGGCAGCACGTATTCGCGGTAGTCGGCCAGCGACAGCGTGCCCGCCCAGGAGTCGAACAACTGGATCGCGTCGACGCCGGCGTCCAGCTGGGTCCGCAGGAAGCCGATGGTGATGTCGGTCAGCGCGGTCATCAGGGCGTGCCAAGTGCCTGGCTCGCCGAGCATCATCGCCTTGGTGCGTTCGTGGTTGCGGCTCGGGCCGCCCTCCACCAGATAGGACGCCAGCGTGAACGGCGCGCCGGCGAAGCCGATCAACGGCACCTCGCCGAGCGCGGCCACCAACAGCCCGACCGCCTCGGCGACGGGCGCGACCGCCTCGTGCTCAAGCGGTTTGACGGCGGAGACGTCGCCGGCGGTGCGGATCGGGTGGGTGATCACCGGCCCGACGTCGGGCACGATGTCCAGGTCGATTCCCGATGCCCGCAACGGCACGACGATGTCGGAGAACAGGATGGCGGCGTCGACGCCGTGGCGCCGTACCGGCTGCAGCGTGATCTCGGTGATCAGCTCGGCGTCGAAGCACGCCTGCATCATGGTGTTCTTTGCCCGCAACGCCCGGTACTCGGGCAGCGAACGACCGGCCTGGCGCATGAACCACACCGGCACGCGGTGCGGTTTGCGGCCGCCGGCCGCGGCCAGGTACGACGACTCGGGCAGGTCACGGCGGTTGCTCATCATCGACCATGCTGCCATGTGATAACACTTCGGCGCGCCTGCACCGCGACCTGCCCCGATCCGCTAGCGTCAAACGCCGTGACCTCCGCCGAGCCGGCTCAATTCCGCGAAGCGGTGGCGGCGATGAACG
>JAVRPF010000633.1:0-11148 GCA_032162385.1 Mycobacterium sp. | reverse complement strand
CAACAGCCAGTTCGACGACGGCGCACGGCGACTCACCGCGCGTCTCGACGAGCTCGGGTTGTGGACGTGAGCTACGAGTCGGAGTTCTGCCTCCGGTCGCTTCGCTCACCGCCGCCGGCCAACTCTTCGGCACGCGACTTGAGGTTGCCTGCCAGGTGCTCCAGCGCGTCGTTGACCATCTTCTTCACCATCAGCTTTGGTACGGGCATCGTCGTCTCGACATCCAGGTCGACCGTCAGCAGCGCAGTCAAACCCATTGCGACGACGGAGAACAACTGCTCCTGCTTGGAGAACAGGTCGCCTTTCTGCATGACGGTCTGAATCTGATTCTCGCCCGGGTAGTACACCGCCTGGATGTAGCTGATGTCGAAGCCCGACACGGCCGCGTCGAGGCGCAACTGGCTGGGACGGCCGTCGTCGTAGCGCGCCAGCACCCACGCGCCCTTCACCTCTTCATTCCACTGCGGATAGGACTCGAAGTCCGCGACGATCGCCATGATCGATTCGGCGGAGGCCGAAACCTCTACGGTCTTGCTCACGATCGGCATCAGGCGAGCATATCGACCGCCGCCGCAATGAACGGAGGCCAGTGAGCAAAATCCAGAACACACTCATGCGGGTGGCGATCCTCGACGACTACCAGA
The DNA here is from genome assembly GCA_032162385.1 of Mycobacterium sp. GTDB lineage: Bacteria > Actinomycetota > Actinomycetes > Mycobacteriales > Mycobacteriaceae > Mycobacterium. The sequence goes on along the minus strand of JAVRPF010000633.1, from coordinate 10,504 downwards.
ACGTCGCGCTGACGTCGGCGGACTGGTCGCCCGTGTCGGCCCGGGCCGAGATCACCGTCTTCAACGACCACGTCTCCGATCCCGACGACGTGGTCGAGCGCCTCGCCCCGTTCGACGTGATCATGGTGATGCGGGAGCGAACCGCGTTGCCACGCAGCATCATCGAGCGACTGCCGAGGCTGAGCATGATCGCTTCGACCGGTCCGTTCAACGCGTCGATCGACTTGGCCGCGGCCGCCGAGGCTGACATCCACGTCACGAATACCGGGGGCACGGTCGCGTCGACCGTCGAGTTGACCTGGGGGCTAATCCTCGGCGCGTCACGCCATCTCGTCACCGAACGGCAGGCGGTGGCCGACGGCGGATGGCAGATGACCGTCGGGCGCGAACTGGATCGTCGTGTCCTCGGCGTCCTTGGCCTGGGCCGGATCGGCAGTCGCGTGGCCCGGATCGGTGCGGCGTTCGGCATGGATGTGGTGGCGTGGAGCGCGAACCTGACCGCCGACGCCGCCCAGGAGGGCGGCGCCCGCTACCTGCCGCGCGATGAGTTCTTCGCCACCGCTGAGGTCATGTCTGTCCACCTGAAGCTCAGCGAGCGATCCCGCGGTCTGGTCGGGGCCGCCGAACTCTCGTCGATGAAGAAGACCGCGCTGCTGGTCAATACGTCGCGCGGGCCGATCGTCGACGAGGCGGCGTTGATCGACGCGCTGCGATCGGGGTCCATCGCCGGTGCCGCACTCGACGTGTTCGACATCGAGCCACTGCCCGCCGACCATCCGCTGCGCACCCTTCCCAACGTGCTGGCGACCCCGCACATCGGGTACGTCGCCGACCGCCCTTACCGGCTCTTCTTCCGCGACGCCGCCGCTGCCATCGCCGAATGGCTGCAGCGCTCTTAGTGGCCGCAGCACGCACGCCACAAACCGGCCTACTCGACGACCGCGGTCTCCAGCAGCGAGCGGATGGCGGCTGGTATGGGTACCGGTCTGCGCGTCGACCTGTCGACGTAGACATGCACCCAGTGACCGACCGCCGCAACGGGCACGGCCACGTCCGGCTCGGCGGCCCCGAACACCGCCAACCGGTAGGTGACGCTGCTGGACCCGAGCCGAGTCACGGCGAGCCCCACGACGAGCGGGTCCGGGAACGCCAGCTCGGCGAAGTAGCGGCAGCCGGACTCGGCGACCACGCCCAGCCACGGCGCGGTGACCGGGTCGACGTCGGTGCTGGTGTTGATCCAGGCGTTGATCGCCGTGTCGAACAGCGCGTAGTACACCGCGTTGTTGAGGTGGCCGAACATGTCGTTGTCCGTCCAACGCGTGTGCACCGGCCATTGCACCGGAAAATCTCGGCTGGTGAGCGACCGTTCCATGGCTGCAGTCTGTCAGTGCGGGCAGGCTGGTCGGTATGAAGATCCGCGGAGCCGTCCTCGAACGGATCGGCGCACCCCGCCGCTACGCCGAGTCGCAACCGATCACCATCGCCGACCTCGACCTCGCGCAGCCGGGTGACACCGAACTGCTCGTCCGCATCGAGGCCGCGGGCCTGTGCCACTCCGATCTGTCAGTGGTCGACGGCAACCGGGTCCGGCCAGTTCCGATGCTGCTCGGCCACGAAGCGGCGGGCATCGTCGAACAGGCGGGCGCCGCGGTGTCCGACGTCGCCGTCGGGCAGCGCGTCGTGATGACCTTCCTGCCGCGCTGCGGCCACTGCAGCGCCTGCGCCACAGACGGTCTGGCGCCGTGCGTGCCCGGCAGCGCCGCGAACGCCGCGGGCACGCTGCTCGCCGGGGAGACACGGCTGACCCGGGACGGCACCCCGGTGCTGCATCACCTCGGTGTCTCGGCGTTCGCCACGCACGCAGTGGTCGACCGTCGGTCGATCGTGCCCGTCGACGCCGACGTGCCGCCGGTGGTCGCGTCCCTGCTGGGGTGTGCGGTACTCACCGGCGGTGGCGCCGTGCTCAACGCCGGACGCCCCAAGCCCGGACAGACGGTGGCCATCGTCGGCATGGGCGGAGTCGGCATGGCGGCGATGCTCACCGCGCTGGCCCACGACGACGTCCGGGTCGTTGCCGTCGACCAGGTGCCCGACAAGCTGGACCGGTCGCTCGCTCTTGGAGCCCACTCGGCGTATGCGCCGGATCAGGTGGGCGACCTCAAGGCGGCGGTCGTGATCGAGGCCGCGGGGCATCCGTCGGCATTGGAGACGGCGATCGCCCTGACCGCACCGGGCGGACGCACCGTCACCGTCGGCCTGCCGCGACCCGACGCTCGAATCAGCGTGTCGCCGTTGGGTTTCGTCGCCGAGGGCCGGTCGCTGATCGGCAGTTACCTTGGCTCGTCCGTGCCGGCCAGGGACATTCCGCGGTTCGTCGAACTGTGGCGGTCGGGCCGCCTTCCAGTGGAGGCGCTGGTGTCGTCGACGATCGGGCTGGACCAGATCAACGCCGGGATGGACCAGCTCGCGGACGGAGAAGCGGTGCGACAGATCATCGAACTGGGTTAGAACCAGCCGTCGCGCATGTCCAGGGTGGTGCGGTCCAGACTCTCCAGCAGGTCCAGTTGTGCTGCGGTCCTGGGTAGTTCGTACCGGAAGAAGAACCGCGCCGCCTGCCGCTTGCCGTCGTAGAAGTCCCCCGACCGTCCGTCGGCGGCGACATACTGTTCCAACCACATCCAGGCGACCACGACGTGCCCGAACGCCTCGAGGTAGACCACGCTGTTGGCCAGCGCGGCCTCGATGTCGCCCGACCCGAACATCCCCGAGGTGACGGCGACGAGCCGTTCCCACGACGCCCGCAGCGTCGCAGCCAGTTCGGCGGCCTCGCCACCCACCGCGGTCGCTTCTGCCACGGACCCGGACACCGCCCCGTCGAGCTCGGCCAGGCTGGCACCGCCGCGCTGGGTCACCTTGCGGCCCAACAGGTCCAGGCTCTGGATACCGTGGGTGCCCTCGTGGATGGGGTTGAGCCGATTGTCGCGGTAGTGCTGTTCGACGTCGTACTCGCGGGTGTAGCCGTAACCGCCGTGCACCTGGATCGCCAGGTCGTTGGCGGCCAGGCACCACTGCGACGGCCAGCTCTTGGCCACGGGGGTGAGGATGTCGAGAAGGTCCGTCACGTGCTGGGTCTCTTCGGCGGACTCCGCGGTGTGTTCCAGGTCGATCAGCCGCGCGCAATACAATGCCAGCGCCATCCCGCCTTCGACATAGGTCTTCTGCGCCAACAGCATTCGCTTGACGTCGGGATGCTCGACGATCGGGATCTGCGGTGCCGAAGGATCCTTGGCCATCACGGGTCGGCCCTGCGGGCGCTCCCGCGCGTACTGGAGTGACTTCAGGTAGCCGGTGTAGCCCAGGGACACCGCGCCCATTCCGACGCCGAGGCGGGCCTCGTTCATCATGTGGAACATGTAGGTCAGGCCGCGGTGCGGTTCGCCAACCAGGTAGCCGACCGCGCCGGCTTCGCCCCCGGGACTGAACGTGCCGTCGCCGAAGCTGAGCACCGTGTTGGTGATGCCCCTTTGGCCCATCTTGTGATTCAGCCCGGCCAGCGCCACGTCATTGCGCTCGCCGACCGATCCGTCCTGGTTGACCAGGAATTTCGGCACGATGAACAGCGAGATGCCCTTCGTTCCCGCCGGACCGCCGGGAATCTTGGCGAGCACCAGGTTGACGATGTTCTCCGACATCTCGTGCTCGGCGCCCGAGATCCACATCTTCGACCCGAAGATGCGGTAGGTACCGTCCTCGTGCGGCTCGGCGCGGGTGAGGACGTCGGCCAGCGACGAGCCGGCCTGCGTCTCCGACAGCGCCATCGTGCCGGTGAACCGGCCGGCGAGCATCGGCTTGACGAAGGCCTCGATCTGCTCGTCGGTACCGAACTTGCCCAGCAGGTTGGCGTTGGTGATCGTGAGCATGAGGTAGCCCGAGGTGCTGACGTTGGCCGCGGACATCCACGCGAACGCCGCCTGCGCCACGCACACCGGCAGCTGGGCGCCGCCGAGGCGCTCGTCGGCGCTCATGCCGAGCAGATCGGCCTGGGCGAACGCGTCGAGTGCCTCCTTGACCTCGGCGATGACGGTGACGCGGGTGCCGTCGAACGTTGGCTCGTTCGCGTCGCTCTTCTTGTTGTGTGGGGCGAAGTACCGGGTGGCCAACTGCTCGCACAGGTCGAGGACGCCGTCGAACGTCTCGCGGGAGTGGTCGGCGAACCGCTGCCGCTTGGTCAGCTCGTCCACGTGCAGCCACTCGTACAACAGGAAGTCGAGATCGCGTCGCGACAGCAAGGTGGACTTCATGGTTCCCATCATCGCCGAGACTGCTGGCAGATCGCGAAGTTCGGCGATCTGGCAGCAGTTTCGATGCCCGTCACAGCAGCGTATAGTACGTTCAGTTCGTACTGAACGTACTATGGGGAGGTCTTGCATGACGCCGGGGGAGGCCGAGTTCGTCGACCGCATCGGCCTGTTCTTCGAGATGCTCGGCGCTCCGCGCACGATGGGGCGGGTCTACGGCTGGTTGTTGATGTGCGATCCGCCGCAGCAGTCGCTGACCGAACTGGCCGAGGTGCTGTCGGTCAGCAAGGCCTCGGTAAGCACCGCCGCCCGTCAGTTGCAGGAGGGCGGCATGGTCGAGCGGCTACCCGCCTCGACCCGGCAACACCACTACCGGGTGACGCCCGGCGGCTTCACCAGCGTGTTGGATGCCCAGCTGTCGCGGATGAAGCTCGGGATCGACGCCGCTGACTTCGGCCTGGCGTTGCTGGGCCGGGACCGTGAGGAAGAGCGCGAACGCCTCGAGGACTTCCGCGACTTCTGCGAGTTCTCCGCACAGGACTACCGCGACGAGTTGATGCGGCGGTGGATCGACTACCGCGCCAGAAGGAGGCAGACGTGACGGCCACCAAGGTTGACTTCAGTACCGTGCGGTGGCGCTCGGTGGAGTGGACGAACTTGGTCACCTTGTACCTGCGGGCATACGAAAGCCGTTCACGGCACCCGATTTTGGGGGACCGCGCTGCTGCAGAGGCCGTCGAGCGCATCGACTATGACTTCAGGCGAGTGCACCGGGCCGCGCAACCGTGGGGCTCTCAGTATCTGGTCGCGTTGCGAGCCAAGAAGCTCGACGACTGGACGAAGGATTTCCTGCGCAGGCATCCCGACGCGGTTGTGCTGCACCTCGGCTGCGGGCTGGACACCCGGGCATTCCGGATCGACCCGCCCCCGACCGTGCAGTGGTTCGATCTGGATCAGCCCGGCGTTATCGAGCTCAGGTGCAAGCTGTACGACGAGACCGACGCCTACCGCATGATCGGCTCGTCGGTAACCGATCCCGGGTGGCTCAACCAGGTACCGACCGGCCGACCGACCGTGGTCGTCGCCGAGGGGCTGCTGATGTACATCACCGAGCGCGGGGTCAAGGAACTGTTCGCCCGTCTCATCGATTGGGTCGGCCATGGCGAGCTGCTTTTCGACGCGACGTCGCCGTCCGGCCCGCGGCTATCGAAGCTCTTCACCCACGGAATCGTCAAGTGGGGCGTCCGCGACGCCCGCGACGTCGAGGGATGGAATCTTGGGCTGCACTTCGTCGAGCAGGCCTCCACCATGGCGGACTACGAGTCGATCCCGTTCACGCCGCAGCGGTTGCTCTATCGGCTGGCGTACGCCTCGCCGATGGGGAACTACGACGTGCTGAACCGCTTCGCCTTCTAACTCGACGGGTCCGTGTCTTCGACGGCGTCTACGTCAATGCCCAGTGGGGATTCCGCCCGCACCGCCTCGTCCTTGATCAGGCCTCGCAGCAGGGCGGTGCTGAACTCGACGGCGATCTCCGGGGCGGTACGGCGGCCCTGGGGACGGAGCCACCGGTAGGACCCCAGCGTCATCCCGATGTAGCCGAGGGCGAGCACGTGTGAGTCGCAGTCGTAGAACTCGCCGCTGGCGATGCCGCGGTCGATGACGTCGCGGACGTGCTCGTACACCGACGTCTCGGCCTTGCGGATGTAGGCCACCTGCTCTTCGGTGAACCACTCGGTGATGTACGGAGCTTCCTGGAAGTACACGGCCCCGCGCTCGATGTCACTGGCGATGCCAACGAGCAGGCGGCGCGTGAAGTGATAGATCATCTCGCGCGCGGAGGCCGTCGGGTTGTCATGCAGCGCGTCCACGGTGAAGTCGGCGGCACTCTTGCAGATGTCGAAAAGGATCAGCGACTTGCTGGCGTAGTAGTGGTACACCGTGGCCTTGTTGAGGCCGACCGCGTCGGCGACGTCGTCCATCCGGGTGCCGTGATACCCCCGCGCGGCGAAGAGCTTCGTGGCTACCCCAAGCAGCTCCTCCCGCCGGGTCAACCCGTTAGCGGAAGATACCGATGAGCCGCTTGCGCGAAGGGCATTGGGATCGGTCGTGGACATGGCGACTCACTATATGCAGGCCGGGACGTCGCCCGGGTACCAATCAACTGGTTGGCCAGTTTAGGCTTTCGGCCCCATCCGGTATCCGCGGCGGGGTCCCGGGGCTAGACTTCGATCAAAGTCGCTTCGCTGGGAGGTACTGATGGATCCGAATCCGGACTACGACGCGAGCGACGAGATCGAGTACTTCTTCAACTGGTTCCCGTGGGCGCTGCGAGGCGTCTACCCACCTCCCGCGTATCCGCCGGTCTAGCCCTGCGCGGCGCGCGACGCGCGCCAAGAATTCGTGAAATCCCCAATGCGGCGGCCCGATGGCCGCGCCCTTCGCGTAGTCGCCTGCGTCAGGCCGCCGCCTTGACCGCGCGACCGACCTCCGCGCGCAGCCGAGCGTACTCGGGCGAGAGGCGCAACGCCTCGGCGTCGACCCCGGCGCGCGGCAGGTCCACGGGCAGGTCCAGCGCAACCTGCCCGGGCCAGCACCACGATGCGCGATCCAAGGAACGCCGCCTCGTCGGCACTGTGCGTGACGAACACCGTCGTGCGGCCGGACTCCGCGCTCACCTGGCGTACGTCCTCCTGGAGGCGCTCCCTGGTGAGCGCATCCAACGCGGCGAACGGCTCATCGAGCAGGAACAGCGGGGTCTCAGCGGCCAGCGCGCGTGCGATCGCCACGCGCAGATGCTGCCCACCGCTGATCTCCCAGATCCTGCGGTCGGCGGTGCCGTCAAGGCCCACCCTGTGCAGCAGCTCGTCGCGGCGTTCGGCACGCCGTTCCCGCGGCACCTCCGCGTACTTCAGCGCGAGCTCGACGTTGCCGCCGACGGTGCGCCACGGGAACAGCCGGGGCTGCTGGAACACCACGCCTGCGCTGACGCCCGGCGTTGGCTCCGACCCGGCCACCTGCACCTGACCCTCAGTGGGCGACTCGGAGCCGGCGATCAGCCGCAGCAGCGTGCTCTTGCCGCAGCCAGAGGCCCCGACGAGGACCAGGAATGCCCCCGGTTCGACGTCGAGGTCAACCGGACCCAGTGCGGTGACTTGGTCCTTCCCCGAGCCGTAGCGGTGCTCCACGTTGTGGATGCGCACACCGCCGCGCACCGCGCGTTCGTCACTGCGGGAGGGCACCGGGCAGTCCCTTGGTAATTGTCCCGCAACGTCTTCCGGCTTCAGACCGATCTCGGCCGCGATGGCCTTGGCCGCAGCGTCCGGGTCGTCCAGGGTGGGCAGCCAGGTGCAGGCGGCGTCGATGTCGCCGCGCTCCCACGCCGCCAAGATCGCCTGCGGTTGCAGGTCGACGAGTCGAACATCGCTGGCGGACAACTGGTTCTGGGCCAGTGCCGCGAGCAGGCTGTAGTGCGCGGTGGACGCGAAGGGCGTGCCCACCCGCTTACCCCTCAGGTCGGCGATGGTGTTGACGGGCTGCCGTTGGGGGCCACCAGCGCCTCGTTGTCACCGGCGACGTCGAGCACGAACGCAACCTTGTAGGGAATGTTCAGCGGCGCCGACAGTCCACGCGCGACGGGGCTGGAGCCCAGCGCGCCGAAGTCGAGTTCCTTGGCGATGAACGCAGTGGTGACGTCGGCGCCGGAATCGAACTTCGTCCACTTGATGTTGTAGTCGGGAAGCGCTTCTTCGAGCCACTCGTTGTTCTTGACGATCAGGTCGCCGCTCGGAAACGTCTGGTAGCCAATGCGAATGGTCGGCTTGTTGGCCTCCTGCCCGGAGTGGTCGACCGCGCAGCCGGCCAGCGCGAAAGTCGCTGTCCCGACCAAGGCCGCCGCTGCCAGTGCTGCTCGAACTCTTTCAAGAGACTTCATAACTTTCCTCTCCAGGGGACGGCGCGCCGTTCCACGGTGCGAAGTAGACCGTCGATGATCAGACCCGAGAACCCGATCGCGAAGATGCCGACCAGCACGACGGGTGTGTTGTTGTAGTTGCTTGCGTCCTTGACCAGGCCGCCGATGCCGGGGATGCCGTTGAAGAGTTCGGCGGCGACGACCGATGAGTAGGCCATGCCGACCGCGAGGCGGATGCCGGTGAACGTCTCGGGAAGTGCCGACGGAACGACGACGTCGCGGATCACTTGCGCCCGGTTCGCACCGAGGGCACGGGCCGCCAACAGCGTGATCTTCGGCGCCTCGTCGTACCCAGCCAGATCACCAGCAGGAAGAAGTACGCCAGCGGAGGAAGTGCGCGCAAGAACGTCAGCCACGGCTCGAGGACGCTGCGCACCTAGCCGATCGACCCCATCACCAGACCGAGCAACACGCCGAGACCGACACCGATCACGACGCCGACCAGCACCCGCCGCAATGTCATGTAGAGGTGTTCCCACAGCAGGTAGCCGGCGTAGCCGCGGACTCCGTCGTGGGTGGTCGAAACGTCGATGAAGGCGTGCCACACCGTGCTTGGGTAGGGCACGAAGGTTTGGTTCCAGATGCCCGCGGCGGCGGCGAGCTGCCACAGCACTGCGAAGACGACGACGGACAGCAGCGGCAGCGCGGCGTGGGTCAACCGTCCGCGCCAGCGACCCCGTGAGGCGGTGAACCTGACCGGCGAGTCGACACGGGACTCATCCGGCGTGATATCGACGAAGACCGACACTAATCCTGCGACTTCCTGCGACCTTTGGGCTGATGCTGGACGGAGGGCGTCAGCGACAGCAGGAGTCGGCAGGCGGTGTCGCGCTCATTTCGACATTCCTCCCGGGGGCCAACCGGCTGGGAAAGGGCTGCGATCACGCTGAATCTAATCCGCCCGTGACGGCGATGGCTCCTTCTAAACGTGGCCTCGCACACGAGCAGGGCAGCAGTACCCGCTCGGTGCGTACTCAAACATCTATACCGCATCCGACTTCGATCCGTGCGGGAAGCCCAGCGTCACAGGCGAATTGAGGTTTGCGTGGGAACCCAGCCGATGCGGCCGGCGGCCGAATGCCCTTCTCCGCCTTTCGAGCGTCGGACAATCGGGGTATGCTCGACTCGTCCACCCGGACTCACCGCCGTTTAGTGCAAAGCGGCCGTAACGCCGCACAGCGAGCGGGCAAACCATCTGACTTCTTTCCACGCGCCCGCCTTCGCAGATACGCGGCGACGGCAGATCGCCGGTCCGTCTCACCGACGGATGACGATGCAGCGTGCTTCTCGTGAGAGCAGTCGGACGACGACGCGGCGCCGCATCCTGGACACCTCTTAGGGGGTCCACGCATGTATGACCATTGCTGGACGACAGAGATCGAACTGGGCACGCGGGTCGGGGAGACGCTCCGATGAGCGTCGACATGCTTGCACCCGAAGCCGTTGCGCCCGAAGCGGTTGCGCGGCCAAGGCGCACCGACGAGTACCACGACGTCGTGGATATGTTCCTCGTCCTCAAGACGCTGCCTGCCGAATCGCGCGAGTACGCCCGCCAGCGGGAACGCATCGTCACCAGATGCCTGCAACTGGCCGACCACGTCGCGCGGCACTACGACCGACGCGGGGAGAACCTCGAGGACCTGACCCAGGTCGCCCGTCTCGGCCTGATGAACGCCGTGAACCGGTTCGACCCGGAGAAGAGTTCGAGTTTCCTCGCCTTCGCGGTGCCGACGATGATGGGTGAGGTCCGGCGGCACTTCCGCGATCATGGCTGGTCGATGCACGTGCCTCGACGGATCCGGGATCGGCACGGGCAGATCACAAAGGCGACAGCGCAGTTGACGCATGACCTCGGGCGGGCACCGTCCGCCAGCGAGTTGTCGGAGCTGCTCGGCCTCGAGCGGGAAGAGGTGGTCGAAAGCCTGATCGCGGCCGCGTCGTACAACGTGCATTCCATCGACGCACCCACCTCGGGCGGGGATGGAAACCCGCGGATGCTGGCAGACACGATCGGCGACGTCGACCTCGAGTTCGACCACATCACCGACCGGGAGGCCGTACGACCGCTGCTGGCGGCACTTCCCGAACGCGACCGCACCGTGTTGTATCTGCGGTTCTTCGTCTCGATGACCCAGAGCCAGATCGCCGAGCGGATCGGCGTCTCCCAGATGCACGTGTCGCGGATTCTCGAGCAGACCCTGACCAAGCTCAGGGATCAGCTCCAGACGGCGGG
>JAVRPF010000632.1:0-4503 GCA_032162385.1 Mycobacterium sp. | reverse complement strand
AGTAGTGCCCGTTGAAGTGCACCAGCTCTCCGAGTGTTCCGGCGTCGAGCTCGCGGCGGATCTGTTCGACAGCCGGGGACCTGCGGTAGGTGTAGCCCACCGCGGTCACCCGGTCGGACAGTTCGGCGGCGGCGACCATCGACTCGGCGTCGGCCAGCGAGCCCGCCAGTGGCTTCTCGCACAGGACGTGCTTTCCGGCGGCGAGCAGTCCCTCGACGATTTCGCGGTGCAGGTGGTTGGCGACCACGACGCTCACCGCATCGATGTCCTGCGCCTCGGCGATCGCGCGCCAGTCGTGTTCGGCGCGCTCGTAGCCGTACCGCTTGGCGGTGTCGTCGGCGACGGCGGCGTTGGTGTCGGCAATCGCGACCAGCCGCACGTCGGGGCGGTCGGTGCCGAACAGGGTGGTGGCGGTGCGGTAGCCGGCGGCGTGAGCGCGACCGGCCATGCCACCGCCGATCACGGCCACGCCGATGGATGTGGCAGCGCTAGTCATGTCCAGAATTCCTTCGAAGTGTCGTAGTTGAACCGATATACTAGACCGGTCTAGTTCGGCTAGTATGGCCCCCGTCACACGTCCCGTCAAGGGCGTTCGGATTGCGAAGAAGGACTCTGGAAGTGACTGATCACGGCAGTGGCGATGCACCGCGGAAACAGCGCGCGGTCACCATGCAGGACGTCGCCGATCGTGTCGGCGTGTCCAAGGCGCTGGTGTCCATGGTCTTTCGGCGAGTAGCCGGACCGAGCGCCGAAACGCGCCAGCGAGTGCTCGACGCAGCGGAGAAACTGGGCTATCGACCCAATCGGTCCGCCGCGCTGCTATCCCTGCGTCGGTCGCATCTCATCGGCGTTATGGCCAATATTCGCAACACCTTTCATGCAGAGCTGGTCGAGGACATCGTGGCCGAGGCCGACGCCTTCGGATATGAGGTGGTACTTGGCGCGGTAACGCCGACGCACGGCGAGATCGCGGTCGTCGAAACATTGCTGGACTTTCGCTGCGAAGCGCTCATCCTGCTCGGGCCTGAACTCGAGGAGGCAACACTGGCCCAACTCGGCAGCAGGGCACCGGTCGTCGTCGTCGGTCGACGCACCCCGTGTCCGTCCGTCGACGTGGTGCGCACCGCGGACGGTCGAGGCATCGCCCACGTCGTCGACCATCTCGTCAAGCTCGGCCATCGACGGATCAGCCACCTCAGCGGTGGCAGCGGCACCATCCCGAACGATCGCAAGGCGGGCTACATGCGCGCGATGAAGAGACACGGCCTCGGCGACGCGATCGACATCATCGACGGCGACTTCACCGAACACGCCGGAATACTCGCCGCGCGAGAATTACTCGCACGAGGACAATCTCCGACCGCGGTTTGTGCCGCCAACGACCGCAGTGCGATCGGGCTGCTCGACGAGCTGCGCCGCTCAGGCGTCGAGGTCCCCGGCGGTATCGCGGTGGCCGGCTACGACGACAGCATGCTGGCCCAACTCGCCCACATCGACCTCACCACCGTCAGCCAGGAGCCACGCCAACAGGCCGGACGAGCGATCAAAGCCGTGGTCGAACGACTCGACGATGGCCGCAGTGAACGGCTCGACATAGTCCTCGAACCCCGTCTTGTCATCCGTCACACCACCATTCCGCAGATCCGCCAACCGGCTTAAGTGCGCCCGGTCATCGACATCGACACGGCGTGCGACTCACCCCGGCGCCGCGCGGCCCTTGAGCCCCGCCAATCTTCCCCGCATCTGACAACGCCGGTCAGCGCATCGGTTGCCACCCTGAACCAGCGCCGCTTCTCGACACGTGGGCTTCTCCACGGATACGGCTCTGGTGGTGGACCGGCTTGCGGCCGCTGCCATATCGTCTCGACCATGAACGCGCTGTCGCTGTTGACTAATGAACTTCTCGCTGCCGCAGGCGAACTCGCTGCGTTGGTGCCTGGCATTCAGCCCGACACCACCGCCAGCACAGTTCGTCAGGTCGAAAGCCTCGATCCGACACTCGATACACCCACTGGGCAGCAGCAACTCATCGACCTCCTTGAGCGCACCGCCCAGGAAGTTCTCGCTGTACAGGGCCCGTAGCTGCGGCGATGGCATGTCCCTCGACCACGGGGGTTGGTTGGCTGCTTCTTCCTTCGCCGGGCGCGGGCGTGGAGATGGCGTCGTCGACGTCGTCGTCGTCGGGTACTTCGGCGGGGACGAGCGCGCCGAGGAGGGATGCCGCCGGTGTCGTCGACGATTCGTGCAGTGGGCCGAAGCCGGGCGCAGTGGAGCGTTGGGTGACGGAGTCGATGAGGTCGCGCAGTGTGTCGGTTTGGGCGTCGGGGTCGGTGAGTCCGTCGAGGACCGCGGTGCTTCTTCGACGACTACGCGGGAGCCGGTGACGCCGAGTCGGGCGACGTCTGAGGAGGTGACCGGGATGCGCAGCCATTCCAGGCTGTTTGGCGGCGATCGTGCTGTGACGTTGACGGAAGGCGAAGCGGTTGGGGATCAGGTTGTGCGCCGCGGTGGCGTAATCCGCCTTTGGGTCCTGGGAGGCCAAGATGATGCCGGCCGAGTGCTTCCTTCCATCTCGGACGAACTCTTCGACGATCTGCTTGCCGACGGTGGTGGCCGTGAAGTGGTATGCCTCGTCGACGACGAGCGCCCCGAAGCGGCCAGGTTTGAGGAACTGCTCGCGCGCCAACAGGCCGACGAGTTCGTAGAGCGTGTGGCCGAGCCGCTTGCGCCACAGCAGGTTCGCGTAGGCGTGGCTCAGTGTCAGTTCGTCGACGGTCGGTAGCGCCAGAGTGTGGGTGCGGACCACGGTGGCGGTCGCAGTCAGCGGCATGGGCCGCAACGCTCGATCGAAGAGCACGGGAGCTTCCACGGCGTCCATGGCGCGCACAAGTGCGTGTTGGTCGTCGGCGTCTCGGCCATGGCCACGGGCGGCGCTGAGTGCGAGGTGGTCGCGGACATCGGCCAGGGAACGCAGTTGATGGGTGGCGCGGTGTTCGGGTTGAAGCGCTTCAGCAAGCAGGACACCGGGCGCGGAGACCCCGGAGATGTTGAGCAGCGGAAGGATCGTGTCGAGGGTGATGCTGCGCGCCCTGAGCGGATCGGCGAAGATCCGCAGGGGTCCAGGGTGAACTCGGGGTCGTCGAGGCTGACCAGGACCGAGCCTGGAATGGATTCCAGTAGAGGGACGTACTCCCCTGCCTGTGATCGGTCGATGACGAGGAACTGGCCTAATAGGTCGGCGATGATGCTGATGAGCGTCTTGGTGAAGTAGCTCTTACCCGAGCCGATTTCGCCGGCCACAAGGGCAACTGATCAGGGGCCGACATCGGCGAACAATGCTGCCTTGGAATAGTTTCCCGCATGCGGACGCCGACAGCGCTGCACGTCACGTGACGAAACGCAGTGCATAGGGGTTACAAGCCGAATGCGGCGTGATGCCAATCCGCGCCCCTGGGGGAGTGGACATGAAACTGAGAATTCTCGGGTGGACATCGAGTGAGAACGCCGTCATTGGCGCAGTTCTGAGTGACGCGACTGGACATGAAACTTGAGAAGCCACAGGTTTGTCGGTTCTCATTTCAGATGTCATTTTCTCGTTATGGATGTCATCCGTATGTCATTTTGGACATGAAAGTGAGAATTTCGGGAGGCAAGGCGCGTAGCGGTGGCGTCGCAACTACTTCCATGCTTCTAGTGTCCTGAGTCATTAATTTCAATCTAGTTGTTAGACTGGGTTGTGCCTACTCCGCATGCGCTCGAGATCGTGTTGACGACTGATGAACGGACCGAGTTGGAGGGCTGGGCGCGGCGACGTACGAGTTCAGCGGGCCTGGCGATGCGGTCGCGAATCGTGTTGGCGGCAGCCGATGGTGGGTCCAACACCGAGCTTTCCCAACGGCTGGGGTTGTCGATCACGACGGTCCGACGGTGGCGTAACCGGTTCGCCGAGCACCGGCTGGACGGGTTGGTCGACGAGCCGCGGCCGGGCCGGCCGCGGCTGGTCGGCGATGACCGGATCGAGGCACTGATCGCCACGACGCTGGAGAGCGCCCCACCTGATGCCACGCACTGGTCGACGCGGTCGATGGCCCAGCATCTGGGGTTGTCGCAGTCGATGGTGTCGCGGGTGTGGCGCGCGTTTGGACTCGCACCGCACAAGCAAGATTCGTGGAAGCTGTCCAAGGATCCGCTGTTCGTGGCCAAGGTCCGTGACGTCGTCGGGCTCTACCTGGCCCCCCCGAGCGCGCCTTGGTGCTGTGCGTGGACGAGAAAACCCAGATCCAGGCACTCAACCGCACCCAGCCGGTGTTCCCGATGCTGCCGGGCACCCCGGCGCGAGCCAGCCACGACTACGTCCGCCACGGCACCTCGAGCCTGTACGCTGCGCTCGATCTGACCACCGGACAAGTCATCGGGTCGCTGCACGGCCGTCACCGAGCCATCGAATTCCTGGCGTTCCTGCGCAAGATCGACGCGAACGTGCCCGCCGACCTCGACGTGCAC
>JAVRPF010000631.1:0-7146 GCA_032162385.1 Mycobacterium sp. | reverse complement strand
TACGACATGTGGGGAGCGGCAGTCGATCTCGCCTATCGGGTGCAGAGCGGTTCGCCGCAGCCGGGGGTGTACGTCACGTCCGACGTCTACGACGCGATGCGCGACACCCGGCAGTTCACGGCCGCCGGCGAGGTCACCGTCGGCGGGGAATCGCAACCCGTCTGGCGACTCGCGGAGCACCAGTCGTGAGGACCATCGTGGACTCGTCCTGGTTCTACTGGGCCATCGGCGTAGCAATCGGTCTACCGATCGGCTTGGTGATCCTGACCGAGGTGCGCGCCACGCTCACCCGGCGCGGCAGCGTGCTGGCCAAGCCGATCGGGTTGGTGCGCAACTACATCCTTCCGTTGGCGGCGTTGTTGCTGTTGCTGATCAAGGCCACCGAGGTGTCCGCGGAGGCAGCCCCCGTCCGCATCGTCTCCACGGTGCTCGGCTTCGTGCTGCTAGTGTTGGTGCTCTCGGGACTAAATGCCACGCTGTTCCAGGCCGCACCGGAAGGCTCTTGGCGCAAGCGGATTCCGTCCATCTTCCTCGACGTGGCACGGTTCCTGGTCATCGCGATCGGGCTCGCGATCATCTTCTCCTACATCTGGGGCGCGAACGTCGGGGGCCTCTTCACCGCGCTGGGCATCTCGTCGATCGTGCTCGGCCTGACGCTGCAGAACTCCGTCGGCCAGATCATCTCCGGTCTGCTGCTGCTCTTCGAGCAGCCGTTCCAGCTCGGGGACTGGGTCGACACCCCGTCGGCGCGGGGCCGGGTCGTCGAGGTGAACTGGCGGGCTACCCACATCGACACCGGTAGTGGCCTGCAGATCATCCCGAACTCCGTGCTGGCGGGCGCGTCGTTCGCCAACCTGAGTCGACCGCCCGGCGAGCACTCGATTTCGGTCGTAACGGAGTTCGACCCGAATGATCCGCCCGACGACGTGTGCGGCCTTTTGGTCCGGGTGGCTGCCACGCTGCCGCAGCTACGTCCTGGCGCAATGCCGTCCAGCGTGGTGGCCGGCGCCGGCCAGTACAAGACGTCGATTCCGCTGCGCTCCCCCGCCGACGGCTTCCCGGCCCGGGCGATCTTCCTGCGGTGGGCCTGGTATGCCGCACGGCGTGCCGAGCTGCGCCTGGATGGGGTCGAGGATGACTTCGCCACACAGGAGCGGCTGGAGACGTCGCTGCGAATCATCGCTCCGACGTTGCGGCTCACCCATACCGACCAGCAGCTGCTGCTCCCACACGTGCGGATCACCCGGTACGGCGCCGACGAGACCATCCAGTTCCCCGGCCAGGTACCCAAGCGCATGACCTTCATCGTCAATGGTCGGGTGCAGCTGATCGCCACAGGTTCTGACGGGGCGATGGTGCCGGTGCGTACTGTCGACGAGGGCGACTTCATCGGCTCCACCGCATTGACCCGGGAACCGGTGACCTCGGGCGCCTACGCTGTCGACGAGGTCACCGTGCTGCAGGTCGACCGTGAGCACATGGAGGAACTGGTGTTGCGCAAGCCGCTGTTGCTGCAGGAGATCGGCCGCACCATCGAGGAGCGCCACGACGACGTGCTGCGGGCACTGGCGGCGGCGGCGGACTAGGCGGAAGAGATGAAGCGACGGCTGCCCCGACCCAGTGAGCTTGCGCCCCTGCTCCAGTTCCGCAAGCCCCGCTTGAACCCGACCGCGAGGCGCCTGTCCGACGCGCTGACCATAGAGGACCTTCGGCGAATCGCCAAGCGGCGCACGCCGAAAGCGGCCTTCGACTACACCGACGGGGCCGCCGAAGACGAGCTGTCCCTGGCCCGCGCCAGGCAGGCGTTTCGCGACGTCGAATTCCATCCGTCGATCCTGCGCGACGTCGCCGAGGTGGACACGGGCAGGCAGGTGCTCGGCGACCGCGTCGCGCTGCCCTTCGGCATCGCGCCGACGGGTTTCACCCGGCTGATGAACACCGAGGGTGAGATCGCCGGCGCCCGCGCAGCGGCACGTGCGGGCATCCCGTTCGCGTTGTCGACTCTGGGCACTACCGCCATCGAGGACGTGCTGACGGCGAACCCGCACGGCCGCAATTGGTTTCAGCTGTACATGTGGAAGGACAGGGACCGGTCGATGGCGCTGGTGGAGCGTGCGGCCGCGGCAGGCTTCGACACGCTGCTGGTGACCGTCGACGTTCCGGTGGCCGGGGCGCGGTTGCGCGACACCCGCAACGGCATGTCGATCCCGCCGGCGCTGACCGTGCGCACCGTGCTCGACGCCATCCCGCACCCCCAGTGGTGGTTCGACCTGCTGACCACAGAGCCTTTGTCGTTCGCGTCGTTGGACCGCTGGCCCGGCACTGTCGCCGAGTACCTCGACACCATGTTCGACCCGACGGTCACCTTCGAGGATCTGGCCTGGATCAAGTCACAGTGGCCGAACCAGTTGGTGGTCAAGGGAATTCAGACCCTCGATGACGCACGGGCGGTGACCGACCTGGGTGTGGACGGCTTGGTGTTGTCCAACCACGGCGGCAGGCAGCTCGACCGCGCACCGGTGCCCTTCCACCTGTTGCCGACGGTGGCGCGCGAGGTCGGCGGGTCTTGCGAGGTTTTGCTGGACACCGGCATCATGTCGGGCGCCGACATCGTCGCCGCCATTGCACTCGGCGCCCGGTTCACGATGGTCGGGCGCGCCTACCTGTACGGGCTGATGGCCGGCGGCGAGGCCGGTGTCGACCGCGCCATCGAGATCTTGTCGGCGCAGGTCAGCCGCACGATGCGGCTTCTCGGGGTAACGACTCTGGACGAGTTGACGCCCCGCCACGTCACGCAGCTGCACCGTTTCGCGCGCGGCGAGTCATAGCCAGACGTCGAGTCACAGTAGTCACTGTATTCACACTGGTCACAGGCCAATTCGGCGTCCGTGGTCTCGACGCCGAGTCGGAATCGTTAGCCAACTGCGATGTCACATCCCGGCGTTGAGAGCCGAAGCGAACAACATCCGCGTGATTCACTGACGCTCGCAAAGCAACGGCGATTGCTTGACACGACATGAAGAAAGGCGGTCGGTTGCCGTTATGAAGTTCGTCAGAAAGATTCGTGGAACGTGGTTTCGCAGGCTGGCGGTGGGTGCCGTCACGGCGGCGATGCTGCCCACGCTGATCGGCTTCGCCGGGGGTTCGGCTACCGCGGGAGCATTCTCCCGGCCCGGTCTCCCGGTGGAATACCTCGACGTGTTCTCCCCGTCGATGAACCGCAACATCCGGGTGCAGTTCCAGGGCGGCGGCCCGCATGCCGTCTACCTCCTGGACGGTCTGCGCGCGCAGGACGATTACAACGGCTGGGACATCAACACCCCGGCGTTCGAGTGGTACTACCAGTCGGGACTGTCGGTGGTGATGCCCGTTGGCGGGCAGTCGAGTTTCTACACCGACTGGTACCAGCCGTCGCAGGGCAACGGCCAGGACTACACCTACAAGTGGGAGACGTTCCTGACCCAGGAACTGCCGGCCTCTCTTGAGGCCAACCAGGGCGTGTCGCAGAACGGCAATGCCGCCGTCGGCCTCTCGATGGCGGGCGGCACCGCGCTCACCTACTCCATCTACTACCCGCAGAAGTTCATCTACGCGGCATCCCTGTCGGGGTTCCTGAACCCGTCCGAGGGCTGGTGGCCGATGCTGATCGGCCTGGCGATGAACGACGCGGGCGGTTACAACGCCGAGAGCATGTGGGGCCCGTCGAGTGACCCGGCATGGAAGCGCAACGACCCGATGGTCAACGTCGCCCAACTGGTCGCCAACAAGACCAGGGTCTGGATCTACTGCGGCACCGGTACGCCGTCGGATCTTGACTCCGGCACCTCCGGTGGCAATCTGATGTCCGCGCAGTTCCTCGAAGGGTTCACGCTGCGCACCAACCTGGCGTTCCGGGACAGCTACATTGCCGCGGGCGGCACCAACGGTGTGTTCAACTTCCCGGCCACCGGCACGCACAGCTGGGGCTACTGGGGTCAGCAGCTGCAGCAGATGCTGCCTGACATCCAGCGCACACTGGGAGCTCAGGCCGCCGCATAGGAGCTGCCCGACACCAGCGCAAGACCAGGGAGCCTGTCGTTACCCCCCGAACGGCAGGCTCCCTTTCTCGTGCGCCGAATTCGGGGGGTCAGCCCTGCACTGTCGGGCGGATGGTGATGTCGCCGATCTCGACGTCGTGGGGCTGTTCGACGGCGAACACGACGGCTCTGGCCACCGCTTCCGGCGAGATGCCGAATTCGTCCATGTTGCGCCTGGCCTCGGCGCGGACCGCGGGATCGTCGATGGAGCCGGCAAGTTCGGTGCGGACGAAGCCCGGCGAGATCGCCGTCGTGCGAATGACACCGTCCGTCGACTCCTGCCGCAGTCCTTCCAACAGAGTGCGCACGGCGTTCTTCGTGGCGGCATAGACCGCCTGATTGGGCACGATCTTGAGCCCGGACGTCGACACCGTCGTCACGAAGTGGCCGCGGCCCTGGCGACGGAACACCGGCAGTGCCGCGGCGATGCCGTACAGCACGCCGCGCAGGTTGACGTCGATCATCGCCGACCAGCCGTCGACGTCCCCGTCCTCGACGGGCCCGATCTTGCTGATGCCCGCGTTGCTCACCAGCACGTCGAGCCGGCCGAACTCGTCGACGGCACGCCCGATGAGTCCGTCGAGGTCCACGCGGCGGCTGACGTCGGTGGTTCTGGTGACTACCGCGGCGCCACTCGCGCGCAGCTCTTCGGCGATCTGGTCCAGTCGGTCGGTGCGGCGGGCGCCCAGCACTAGCGAGGCACCACGTGCGGCGAGCAGACGTGCCGTGGCCTCCCCGATGCCGCTGCTTGCGCCGGTGACGGCGATGACCGTGCCGGGGGTGATGCCTGGTTCGGTGTCTTGGGTCATACGGACTACGACGGGGGTTTGCGGGTCCGTATTCCTCCTCCAACATTCCTGCTCGAACTCGGCCAACACGCCGCCCCGATCCATCCGCCCCGTCCTGCCGGGTGTCCTACTCGACATCGCACCGCCACTGACCGCCTACTACGGACTGCGCGCGCTCGGTCAGTCGGAGTACGTCGCGCTGCTGTCGGCGACCGTATTGTCCGGCCTGAAGGTGACCTACGACGCGATCAAGGCCCGCCGGCTCGATCCGTTCGCCGGCTACTTACTGCTGACCTTCGGACTGAGCCTTGCGGTCGGACTGGCCACCAGCGACCCGAAGCTGCTCTTGGCGGGCAACACGCTGGTAAACGGCATCGGCGCGCTGATCTTCCTGGGCAGCTGTGTCGTTGGAACGCCGCTGACTCAAGTGGTCGCCGAGCGGGTCCATCCCGCCGGCGACGAGTCCGACCCCGACGACGAAGGCTTTCGACGGCGGCTCCACGTTCTGCTCTCCGCGATGTGGGGGACGGGTCTGCTGCTCGAGGTCGGGGGGCGACTGGTCGTCATCTCCAAGCTGTCGGTGGACGCGGCGAATGGCGTGAACACGGTGGTCTCACTGTCGACGGTCGGTCTGCTGTTCTTGGCGACGGTCGTCATCGCGCGCAGGGCCAGGGCCCGCTGGGCGATCGCCGGATAGCGGCGGGAACAAACCACCCCACCCCAAGGTTGAGCGCAACAGGCTGAACTTTGGAGGATGAATGCCCGAACTGATCTCAGTGCCCGTGCTGTTCGTCAGCGACCCGATCGTGCTGCCAGGAATGGTGGTTCCGATCGCGCTCGACGACGCAGCCCGTGCCGCTGTCGATGCCGCCCAGGCCAGCGAATCCGGAAAGCTGCTGATCGCGCCCCGGCTCGACGACCGCTACCCCACTTACGGCGTACTCGCGTCGATAGTGCAGGTCGGACGTATTGCCGGTGGTAGCGCCGCCGCAGTCATCAGGGGTGAACGGCGTGCCCACATCGGCTCCGGGACTACCGGGCCGGGTGCTGCGCTGTGGGTGGAGGTGACGGAGGTCGCCGACGCCGACCCCACCGACGAGACCAAGGCGCTCGCGACCGAGTACAAGAAACTGTTGTTGGCGATGCTGCAGCGCCGCGAGGCCTGGCAGATCGTAGACGTGGTGAACAAGATCACCGAGCCGTCGGACCTGGCCGACACCGCGGGCTACGCCTCGTATCTGTCTGACGTGGAGAAGCGTCAGTTGTTGGAGACCGAGGACGTCGCTGAGCGGCTGCGGGTGCTGATCGAGCTGACCGGCGACCACCTGGCCGAGGTCGAGGTCAACGACAAGATCGCCGACGACGTGCGCTCCGGCATGGAGAAGACGCAGAAGGAGTTCCTGCTGCGTCAGCAGTTGGCGGCAATCCGCAAGGAACTCGGTGAGGGCGAACCCGACGGGTCCGACGACTACCGGGCCCGTGTCGAGGCTGCCGAGCTGCCCGACAACGTCCGGGAGGCCGCCATGCGCGAGGTCGGCAAGCTGGAGCGGTCGAGCGAGCAGAGCCCCGAAGGCGGCTGGATCCGCACTTGGCTGGACACCGTGCTCGAGCTGCCGTGGAACGTCACGAGCGCGGACTCCACCGATCTGAAGGCTGCCAGGGAGATCCTGGACGCCGATCACCACGGGCTGGATGACGTCAAGGACCGCATCGTCGAGTACCTGGCCGTGCGCGCACGGCGTGGTCAGCGCGGACTGCAGGTCGTCGGCGGGCGTGGCTCCGGCGCCGTCATGGTGCTGGCCGGTCCTCCAGGCGTGGGCAAGACGTCACTGGGTGAGTCGGTGGCACGGGCGTTGGGCCGCAAGTTCGTTCGCGTCGCCCTTGGCGGCGTGCGCGACGAGGCCGAGATCCGCGGCCACCGGCGGACCTACGTCGGCGCGCTACCGGGCCGCATCGTGCGTGCCATCGGTGAGGCGGGATCGATGAACCCCGTCGTGCTGCTTGACGAGATCGACAAGGTCGGCTCGGACTATCGCGGCGCCCCGTCGGCGGCCCTGCTGGAGGTCCTGGACCCGGCGCAGAATCACACGTTCCGCGACCACTACCTCGAGATCGAGCTCGATCTGTCCGAGGTGCTGTTCCTCGCGACGGCGAACGTCGTCGACACGATCCCCGGCCCGTTGCGCGACCGCATGGAGATCATCAGCCTCGACGGCTACACCGAGGACGAGAAGGTCGGCATCGCCCGCGACCACCTGCTGTCCCGGCAGCTGGAGCGCAAC
>JAVRPF010000630.1:0-6548 GCA_032162385.1 Mycobacterium sp. | reverse complement strand
TGGATTAGTTGGCGCCAAATCGGTCTTGGACATGAATCGATTGGGGCCATAGCGTTGGCCGCGTGACAGCAACCATCGCCGACCCCGCGCACCTGACCGGACAGATGATCATCGCCGGCGCGCTCGTCACCGGAACCGGTGAGGAGATCCGCGGGTTCGACCCCGCGGCAGGCACAGCCGTCGAACCCGGCTACCGCTACGGCGACGCCGGTCATGTCGCCGCGGCATGCGCGGCCGCCGCGGAGGCGTTTCCGGTCTACCGCGCGACCACGTCCGAACAACGCGCCCGGTTCCTCGAGGCCGCCGCGGCCAACCTCGAAGCCATCAAGGCTGCCCTGGTCGCGCGTGCCGTGACGGAGTCCGGTCTTCCCGAGGGCCGCATCGCCGGTGAGGTCGGACGCACATGCGGACAACTTCGGCTGTTCGCCGACGTCTTGCGGGAGGGCAGCTGGACCGGCGCGCGCATCGACCCCGCCCAGCCCGACCGAACCCCGTTGCCGCGCCCCGACATCCGACAGCGCGCCGTCGCGCTTGGCCCGGTCGCCGTTTTCGGGGCCAGCAACTTCCCGCTGGCGTTCTCAGTGGCAGGCGGCGACACCGCGTCGGCGCTGGCGGCCGGTTGCCCGGTGGTGGTCAAGGCACACGACGCGCATCCCGGCACCTCGGAACTCGTCGCCCGCGCCATCACCGACGCCGTGGCCGCCGCGGGCCTGCCCAAGGGCACGTTCTCGCTGCTGTTCGGTTCGGGCCCGGGGCTTGGCGCCGCACTCGTCACAGACCCGCGGATCAAGGCCGTCGGCTTCACCGGATCCCGTTCCGGCGGAACCGCTCTGGTCGCCGCGGCCGCCGCCCGACCCGAGCCGATCCCCGTCTACGCCGAGATGAGTTCGATCAACCCCGTGTTCCTGCTCGATGGCGCCCTGTCGACCCGCGGTGCCGACCTCGGTCGCGCGTTCGTCGCGTCGCTGACCATGGGATCGGGCCAGTTCTGCACCAACCCCGGCCTGGTGATCGCCGTCGACGGCCCCGGCCTCGACGCCTTCATCTCCTCCGCGCGGGACGCACTGACGCAGGCCGTTGCCACCCCGATGCTCACGCCGACGATCGCCGAGAACTACGCCAACGGCGTGACCGCGCTGAGCGGGCAGGCCGACCTCGTCGCCCGCGGCGCCGCAGCTGACAACGCGACGACCTGTCGAGCCGCCCTGTTCGCCACGGACGCCCCGAGCTTCCAGGGCTCCGAAGTGCTGCAGGCCGAGGTGTTCGGTTCCTCCAGCATCGTGGTCCGATGCGCCGATGCCGCCGAGATGAGTTCGGTGGCAGCGGATCTCGAGGGCCAGTTGACCGCCACCGTGCACGCCGACGAGTCCGACCACGACGAAGCAGGGCGGTTGCTGCCGACGTTGGAGACCAAGTCCGGGCGAATCCTGTTCAACGGCTGGCCCACCGGTGTGGAGGTTGGGTACGCGATGGTGCACGGCGGACCGTACCCCGCGACATCGGACTCGCGCACGACCTCGGTCGGGGCCCGCGCGATCGAACGATTCTTGCGGCCGGTGTCCTATCAGGACGTGCCGAAGTCATTGCTGCCCAGCGCGATTGCCGACGGCAATCCGGACGGGCTCTTGCGGCGCATCGACGGCCGCCTCATTCAAGACTGACCGAACCATCCCCAGCTAGGAGATTCACGACATGCTTGACGGCGTACTGTTCTTCCCCGTCACACCCTTCACCGAATCCGGTGACGTCGACCTGGCCAAGCTCGCCGAGCACGTCGCCACGGGCGTCGAAGCGGGGCCCGGCGGTGTCTTCATCGCCTGCGGAACAGGCGAATTCCACGCTCTGGAGGCCGGCGAGTTCGCAGGCATCGTGCGCACGGCGGTCGAGGCGACCGGCGGACGGGTGCCGGTCTACGCCGGTGCAGGCGGATCCATCGCCCAAGCCAAGATCTTCGCCAGGGTGGCGGCCGAAGCCGGTGCCGACGGGCTGTTGTTGCTGCCGCCGTATCTGGTGCAGATGCCGCAGGACGGATTGGTCGCCTACACCCGCGAGGTGGCCTCGGTCACCGACCTGCCGCTGATCGTCTACAACCGCGGAAACGCCCGTTACACGGATGCTTCGGCCATCGAGGTCGCCCGGCTGCCCAACGTCGTCGGGTTCAAGGACGGCACCGGAGACGTCGACCTGGTGGCCCGGATCGTGGGCGCGGTGACCGACGCGCTCGCGCAAGAGGGCAAGCCCTTCCAGTTCTTCAACGGCCTACCCACCGCGGAAGTCTCTCAACAGGCCTACCGCGCGATCGGCGTCACGCTGTACTCGTCGGCCACGTTCGCGTTCGCCCCCGAACTGGCGCTGGCGTTCTACGAGGCGCTGGAACGCGACGACCTCGAACTCGTCGCCGCGCTGCTGCGCGAGTTCTTTCATCCGCTGGTCCGGTTGCGGGACACCGTGCCCGGCTACGCGGTGTCCCTGATCAAGGCAGGCGTGACCATGGAGGGCCTCGACGTGGGCCAGGTGCGGGCGCCGCTGACGATGCCCTCGCCGGAGGCCCTCGTCGAGCTGGGCCAGATCATCGAGGCCGGCCGCGCCGTGATCGCCGATGAACTGGCGGCCGCGCGCTGATGGCGGCCGCTGCGATCCGCATTACAGGCGCCCACATCACCCCCGTCGCATTCGTCGACCCGCCGCTGCTCAACACCGTCGGCGTGCACCAGCCGTTCGCCTGCGCGCGATAATCCAGCTCGATACCGATGCAGGGTTGGTCGGGCTGGGCGAGACGTACGCCGACGCCGCGCACCTGGCCCGCCTAGGGGCGGCCGCGGAGACCATCACCGGCCTGGACGTGTTCGCCCTCAATGCGATTCGCGCCGCCATCGCGGACTGCCTGCGTGGTGACTCCCGTGCTGTCGGCACTGCGGGCATGATCAGCACGGCCAGCGCCGTCGATCAGGTGTTCTCGCCGTTCGAAGTGGCCTGCCTCGACGTGCAGGGGCACGCCACCGGCAGGCCGTTGTCCGACCTGCTTGGCGGCAAGGTCCGCGACGCGGTGCCCTTCAGCGCATACCTCTTCTACAAGTGGGCCGCGCACCCGGGCGCGGAGCCGGACGCCTGGGGCGAGGCCCTCGATCCGGCGGGCATCGTGGCCCAGGCCAGGCGCATGATCGGCGAATACGGCTTCAGTGCAATCAAACTCAAGGGTGGGGTGTTCCCGCCCGACGAGGAGATGAAGGCGATCGAGGCGCTCCGGGAGGCGTTCCCCGGGCACCCGCTGCGGTTGGATCCGAACGCCGCGTGGACCCCGCAGACGTCGGTCAAGGTGGCGGCCGGACTGGCCGGCATCCTCGAATACCTGGAGGACCCGACGCCCGATCTGGACGGCATGGCCGAAGTGGCCCAGCAGTCGCCGATGCCGCTGGCGACCAACACGTGCGTCGTTGCGTTCGACTAGTTGGCGCCTGCGATCGCGAAACAGTCCGTCGGCGTGGTGCTCTCGGACCACCACTACTGGGGCGGCCTGCAACGCTCCCGGCTGCTCGCAGGCATCTGCGACACCTTCGGACTGGGGTTGTCCATGCACTCCAACTCGCACCTGGGCATCAGCCTGGCCGCGATGGTGCACCTCGCCGGTGCCACTCCCAACCTCAGATACGCCTGCGACACGCACTGGCCCTGGAAGACCGAGGAGGTAGTCAAGCCTGGAGTGCTCGAGATTCGCGACGGCGCCGTCTTGGTGCCGAGCGCACCGGGACTGGGCATCGAGATCGACGACGACGCGCTCGGCGCACTGCACGAGCAGTACCTCCGGTGCGGGATCCGCGACCGCGACGACACCGGCTACATGCGGAGCATCGTCCCGGGGTATCGCGCCCTCAGCCCTCGTTGGTGAAGAACGCCGCTCTACACTGATGCAAGACAGCCGCCGCCGGCGGCCGCAGTGATGCTAGGAGTGCATAGGTGTTCTCCCTCGCCCGGTTGTCGTGCTTCATCGCGGTCGCCGAGGAACTGCACTTCGGCCGCGCCGCCGAACGCCTACACATGACCCAGCCGCCGCTGAGTCGGCAGATCCAGCAGCTCGAGGCCGAACTCGGCGTTCAGCTGATCGACCGGACCACCCGGTCGGTCACGCTCACCCCGGCGGGGGTCGCGTTCCTGCCCGACGCGCGGCGGATCCTGCAACTGGCCGAGAGCGCGTCCATGACGGTCAAGCGGGTGCCCGCGGGCGACCTCGGCACCGTCGTCGTGGGGTTCACCGCCGCGTCGGCGCACGCGGTCCTGCCCCGCCTACTCGAGCGCAGCCGTGAGCAGCTACCGGACGTCAAACTCGAACTGCGCGAGATGGTTTCCGCCGTGCAGGTCGAAGCGCTGATGAGCGGTGAGATCGACCTCGGCGTGGCCAGGCCGCCGCTGAAGCGGCCGGGCATCGTGTCGCGGCCACTGCTGCACGAACAACTCGTCGCCGCGCTGCCTGCCGCTCACCCGCTGGTGGGGCAGACCCGGCATCTGACCCTCAACGACCTCGACGGCGAGGACGTCGTGATGTACTCCCCGGTGCAGGCGCGGTACTTCAACGAGCTGCTGATCAGCACGTTCACCATCGCGGGCGCCACGCCGCGGTACGTCCAATACCTCACCCAGGTGCACACGATGCTGGTGCTGGTGCGCTCCGGCATCGGAATCGCACTGGTGCCCGCCTCGGCCGCGACGCTGCATCCCGAAGGGGTGGTGTTCCGGTCCATCGGGGCGTTCCGGGAGCGGCCGGTGGAACTCGACGCCGCATGGCGTGGTGACAGCACCAACCCCGCACTGTTGCGCCTGCTGCGCGACGTCCTGCCGCCACGGGAGTGGACCACCGACGACCTGGTGGACGAGTTCGTCGGAGCCTAGCCGGCCGGCCTCGGAGTCGCCGTCGCACCCCACGTCACCGCAGTCACATCAGCCCCCGCGAGTCTCCGCCCAGACCGGACCCACTAGTTGCCCACCTCACAGCGAAAGTGTGGTGTCCGCGTAGAGAATGGGCGCGGTTCCCGAAGCGGTCCGGCGCGAATTCGCTGTGAGGCGGGCACTTCGACATGCGCTCGGAGCCGGAGCTGCCGGGGATGGTGGGGAAGATGGGTACCGCTGAGACTGCAGGAGCACTCGCGTGACCTAGACGCGAGCGGTGGGCTGCAGCACCGGCGTCACCAGACGCCCGCAGCGAAGGAACTCGTCGAGGTTGTGCAGCGTGAGTTGTTCCATCGCGTGGCGTGTCTCGACGGTCCCGCTGCCGACGTGCGGCAGCAGCACCACGTTGTCCATCGACAGCAGCGCCTCGGGCACGTTGGGCTCGTCGGCGAAGACGTCCAGGCCCGCCCCGGCGAGCCGGCCCCCGCGCAGGGCGTCGACCAGCGCCGCCTCGTCGACCACACTGCCGCGCGCGATGTTGACCAGGAAGCCGTCGGCGCCAAGGGCGTCGATGACGGCCTGGTCGACCAGCTTGCGGGTGCCACTGCCCCCCGCCGCGGCGACGACGAGGACGTCGACACCGCGGGCAAGTGTGACCGGTGAGTCGGCGTAGCGGTAGGGCGAACCCTCCACCTCGCGACGATTGTGATACGAGATGGAACAGCCGAATGCGCTGAGCCGCTTGGCGATCGCCGTGCCGATTCGGCCGAGTCCGATGATCCCCACCCGGGTGTTGCTCACCTGCCGGGTCAGCGGGTAGTCGCCCGTCACTGGCCAACGGCCCGCGCGCACGTAGCGGTCGGCCGCCGAGAACTGACGCATCGCGTCGATCATCAGACCGACCGCGGTATCGGCCACGCAGTCAGTCAGGACGTCGGGGGTGTTGCTCACTCCGATCCCGCGCGCCGCCGCGGCGTCGACGTCGGTGGTGTCGTAGCCGACGCCGAAGTTCACCACGGCACCCAGACGCGGCAGCGCCGTCATCAACGTCGCGTCGACTTCGCTGCGCCCGGACGTCACCACGGCAATGACGTCGTCGCCATGCCGGGACAAGAAGTCCGCGCGGTCGGCCGGGTCCTCGGGCAGCGCCAACGCGTCGTAGCGGACCCGCAGCGTCTCGGCCAGCGACGGCTTCAGCGGTCCGACCTGCAGCACGGTCCGGACCTCGTTGGCGTGGTGTTCGGTGCTCATGATGTTCACCACGGTACGGCGACCTGCAAATACCCGTCCAACTCTGAAATAGCATGGACTAATGCCGAAGCGGCATGGACGCCCGTTTGACGGCAAGCATGGGGTATCGGCTCGCGACGGCGGTTGGTGAACCTGCAGTTCAGCGAGGCTTTCCTGGTTCGATTCAGCGCGGAACGGGCCGGGATTCGTCGGCGCTGCTCGACCTGCTCGGCCACCACCTCGGCGTGCCGGTCGCGGCCCTGCTCGGCGACGGACGGCAGCGGGACCGGGTGCAGGCGCTGGGCTACCCGTTCTTCGTCGGCGACCGCACCAAGACCGACCTCGCCTACCGCTGCGCGGCCGACGAGGCACCGGATGCCGACGAGTGGCCTGCTGCCGCACCGGGATCGGTTCGAGGCCGCCCTTCCTGCCGGCGC
>JAVRPF010000629.1:0-3081 GCA_032162385.1 Mycobacterium sp. | reverse complement strand
CCACGCCGTCACCCCGCCGACCACGAACCCGAATCCGCCCCAAACCCCGTCGCATCACAGTGACGCCGTCGTCTGCATCTTCAGTGACGGTCAACAGGAAGGTCTCAGCGTCCGTCAGGGCCGGTGTGCACCTGGCAGTGGTGCGTTCAACGGCGGCCCGAAGTCGACCTAGTGTGCGTGGCATGCCGGCGCGTGCCGCACGAACACGGGGGGTGGGCCGCCGCAGAACCCCTAACCAACCCAGAATTACCGCACGGGGCGGAGACTTTTAACCGGCCACCAGCGGGGACCACAACTTGGCCATTGACAGCGGACGTCCCGCAGGTCTCCACGGGCATTCTGGCGGGCATCCTTGAGGACCTGCTTGAGAGTGGCCGGTGGAGTGTTGGGTGGCGCACACCAGGCGCCACCGCCGGCTCCGGTGCCGCTGCCGCAGCCATCGGCTGAAGCCACGCCCACCGGACTGATCGGCCCGCCTAGGGCGACACCGGCTATCGGTGTGCCCACCATGGCCAGCGCAACGGCTGACCCTGCCACTAAGTTGCGAATTTCCATTCGCTTCGGCTTTCCCCTGTGTGTGGATAAGGCGCGGCTGGTTGCCGTACTCACAGGAACCTCGCAGTGAGCTTCCAGATGGAACTACGTTAGCGGGATACTGACTTAGAAAACTCAGTTGTCGGCGGTACGCTGGAATGCCACTTGTGTCTGCAAACAAATGGTGCGTCACTGTGCGCTCCGCGAGTCAAAGGCTTCCAGCTCATCGGGGCCTGGGTGCGACAAGATCTGGCACAAAGGGCGGAGAATTTCGGCGCTAGGCGCTTGTGCCATCGGCCCAGAGATAGGGGAAGGCCCTCGGTTGGATTTAACGGTGTTTTCGGCCTGACACGCTGAGCGATGCTCGGCGAGGAAGGTGCCGTGATGACGACACTGGGTGGCGTGACGAAGGAGAAGGCGGCTGAGCAGTCCCCTGAGCAGGAGGCCGCGGTCGAGCTGGTTCGGCTGGCCCAGGAACAGGGCCTGTCGCTGATGTACCCGCGACGCCACATGGCTGCCAATACGATTCGACCGTAGTAGGTATTCGACGCACCGACCGGTGCCGCCTCACCCTCGGCGATGGCCGCGTGTATTCGGCAGCGTCGGTCACTGACGCTGATGCTGAAACGAATGGCCGAATCGGCCGCTCGGCAGGCGTATCTACTCGCTCACCCCGAATGACAACAGCGCCGCCGGGTGGTTGCGCATCATCATCGGCACGGCCGTGATGGCGCGTTTACCCCTCAGGCCGCTGCCCCGACAACGCCACCGCCGCCCACTTATTGTCGACGATCTACACGGCGACTCCGAGTTGCTGCAGTCCGCACTCCGGGAAGAGGCCGCGTGTGTTGGCGTTGAGCCCGAAGGCACTACATCCTGTGGGGTTGCCTCGTTGGGGTTGTAGTACCGCATGTCGCCATACCCCGACGCGTGGTTTTTCAGGAGTTCCGGAGTCGACAACATGGTCCGCGGAACCTGCCCGTCGCGGCTCGCCATCGATCAAATTCCAGTTGTCGTCCTGCGGCGCTCGTCGTGTCGAACTGGCTGCGCTGCAACACTATCGCAGAGTATGACCGCGAACACATGGAGCGACGGCGCAGACGTGGAGCAGCGGTCCGCTCAGTTACTTCAGGAAGTCGCCCCACACCCATGCCTTGCCACCGGGCCCTGCCTGCCAGACGATGTTGCACCAGTTGTCGCCTTTGCAGCCGGACCCGAGTTGGACGTGTTGACCCTCGCCGCCCTCGAGCATGCCGATGACCGTGCCCACTCCGCCCGGAACGTCGTAGACGTCGACATCGCCGGTCACTTCCCGGGAGTTTGAACCGCCGACCGGGGCCTGCTGGTCCAACTGGTAGCTGCCGGCGCCACCACCGTAGTCCACGGGGGCACCACCAATGCGCAGGTCGACAGCTTAAGCGCGCCACCCCTGCTCTGGTCGCGCGACAGTTGCTCGGCTTCCTCACGCGTCTTGCCGATGCCGCCGCCCGCACTCAGCGCGCCAACCGAAACGGCGACGCAACCGTTCGTTACGTTGGCGATGGATATGCAGCGGGTACCACCACGCTGGGAGCAATCGGCGACCGCCTGGTTCCTGGCGTCCTCTTGGGACGTCGTCACATTCTCCGCCACACCGATGACTCCGTTGCCCCCGAAGCCGATCGCCGCCGAGATCGCGGGCCGTCAGCGTGAGCGGGCGCTGCGATGAACGTGGCCAAGGAGGCCACCACCGCTGCGATCGCGGCGAAACTACGTGTGTCGACCATCGTGGAAACCTCCATCGAGCGTAGCGAAGCCGTGAATTTGCCGGCAATTCGTGTCAGGGCTCATATCGGCCCCCGAGATATCGGGTGTTTCCCTATGAAATGGGCATGAAATGGGCGGTCCTGCTGCACCTGCCCACCTGAGATCACTACTGCCGCGGACACGTCTGCGATGCGGTCATTAGGAGTCGTGCAGCCGGATCCATTCGTACGGCGGTTGTTGCGGCCGGCCCCGCGGCGTGTCCTCCCAGGTCTCCTGGCGTCCGTACGGAGTCAGATCGAACAGATCCCAGACCAGCATGAAAAGCTCCTCTCCGCGCTGGTAGGTCGACCAGGTGTGGAAGACGCGGTCGGCGTCGCGAAGAAACACACTGATCGCGTGATGTTCCTCGCCGCCGACCGTCGCGCGAAAGTCCTCGTTGAACGCGGTCGACGCCCACGACACCCACGGCAACGTCCAACCCATGCGGTCGCGAAACGCCAGCAGGTTGGGCAGCGGGCGCGTGAAACCAACACGAACGACGTGTCTTTCGCATGCAGATGGGACAACGGCCCGATGTGGTCGGCCATCATCGAGCACCCGGTGCATCCCTCATCCCATTCGGTGCCGAACATGAAGTGCTGAACGATCAGCTGGCTGCGACCGTCGAACAGATCGATGAGAGAGGCGGGGCCGTTCTCGGTGTCGAACGTGTAGGACGCGGCGATCTCCACCATCGGCAGGCGTCGGCGCGCGGCGCTGACCGAATCCTTCATCCGGATCAACTCCTTCTCGTGCACGAGC
>JAVRPF010000628.1:0-5209 GCA_032162385.1 Mycobacterium sp. | reverse complement strand
GAGAGACCCGACGCCGTGGTCCAGCGGGTACTGGCGTTCCTCGCGGCGGGCTAGACGCCCGTTGACGACCCCGGTCGCACGATCATCAGGATCGTGGCGGCCACCCACAGCAGGTTGAAGATCCCCGTGGACATCGCCAGCCGCCCGGCCGATGCACCCCCGAGCACGGCGCGCTGCGCGGGCAGGACGGATCCGACCAGGATCACCGCCGCAACGGCGGTCAGCGCGATCGACACCAGCACCCACGCCTGGGTCAGCACACCCATCGAGACCGCCGTCGCGATGCCCAGCAGCGGAACTGCCACGCCAACCACGGCGTACGTCTCGCAGATGCGGTAGAGCACGTTGGCAACGGGCCGAGCCGCGTCATCGCGCGCATCACGGGGAAACATGCTCGCCGCGACGACAATTGGGCCGACCGCCAGGATCGCGACGATGACGTGAACGCTGAGCAGGATCGCGGACATCGCACTCGACGGTAGGGCACCGCAGCCGCCGTCGCCGCCGCCGTGCGCGCCAGGCATCGACGGGATCTGGCCAGCAGGCGCCGCGACTACCAGCCCTCGGTCAGCACGCGATCGAGCGCGTCGACGTAGAAGTCGGCGCCATCGACGTCAATGCACAACGGCGGCTTGGTCTTCAGGATGTTGAGGTGGTCGCCGGTCGGCTGGATGACCACGCCGAGTTCGAGCATGCGGTCACAGATCGCCGCGGTCTCCACCGTGGCCGGCGCCAACGTCTCCTGATCGCGGATCATCTCGACGCCGAGGTAGAGCCCGATGCCGTGCACGGTGCCGATGATCGGGTGCTTGTCGCGCAGCGCGAGCAGTCTCGCCTTGAGATGGCCGCCGACGCGGGACGCGTTGCCCTGCAAGTCCTCGTCGCGGAGCACGTCGAGCACGGTGAGTCCGATCGCGCACGACAGCGGGCTGCCGCCGGTCGACGAGAAGAAGTAGCCCTGCGAGCCGAACGCATCGGCGACCGCGTGGCTGGTGATCACGGCGCCCAGCGGATAGCCGTTGCCCGTCGACTTCGCCACCGACACGATGTCGGGCACCACGTTCTGCTGGTGGAAACCCCAGAACCACTCGCCGAGCCTGCCGTAGCCGACCTGAACCTCGTCGGCGACGGCCAGTCCGCCGCCGGCCCGCACCGCCGCGTACACCTGTCGCAGGTAACCCTCCGGCAGTGCCATGCCGCCCGCGTTGCCGTACACGGACTCGCAGATGAACCCCGCGGGCGCCCGGCCCGCGGCGACGAGTTCCTCGATCCGTCGCACCGCGTCGACCGCGTACCGGGTGACGTCGGCGCCGCGGTACTTGCCGCGGAAGCTGTTCGGAGACTCCACCGTGTGCACCCACTCGGGTCGGGTGGTCAACGCACTGGGGTTGTCGGCTGTGGACGTCGACACCGCGTCGGTGGCGTACGTCCAGCCGTGATAGGCCTCGCGGACCGCGACCACGTCGCGGCGTCCCGTCACCGCCATCGCCAGGCGCAACGCCAGATCGCTTGCCTCCGAACCGGAGTTCACCAGGAACACGGTGTCCAGCGGGTCGGGCAACGTGGCGGTCAGGCGCTCACAGAACTCGACGACGACCTCGTAGTTGAACCGCGAGTTGGTGTTGAGCCTGCGCAGTTGTCGTGCTGCGGTGTCCGCCACCCGCGGATGGGCGTGCCCGAGCACGGCGACGTTGTTGACCATGTCGAGGTACACCCGGCCGGACGTCGACATCAGGAAGTGCCGCCAGCCGCGCTCGATCTGCGGCGGATCGCGGTAGTAGTGCTCCTGCACCTTGGCGAAGCTGTCGTCCCTGCGCGCCAACAGATCTCGCGACGTCGCCGGTTCCGACGCGGTCAGCCCGAGCAGCGGTCCAGGATCGCGGGCGAGCGCCAGCCACCCTGGCGCCAACTCGGCAGTGGTGAACGCGGGCGCGGGCGGGGTACCTGCAGGACGGATCCCGACCTCGAACCGACGGCCCGCCGTGGCGGTCGCCAGCGCTGCGCCCACGTCGACGTGACCGGCGGCCACGGCGGCGTCGGCGCCCGACACCGTCAGTTCGTACTGGTCACCGCGGAGCACCAGGCCGTCGCCCAGTCGGTCGATCACTCCGGGCCACGGCGCCGTCACCGTGACGTGCTGAGCCGGCCACAGTGAGATGCCGGTGGGTATCACCTCGGGGCTGTCCTGGCTCAGCGCCGGCGCTCTGGTCAGGCGCGGCTCGCCGAACCGGGTGACAACGAGCGACGCCCCGTCGCGTAGTGCCGCCCTTGCCAATTCAGCCTCGACGTCGGGGAGAAGCCATGCACCCGGCTGGAAGGCGCTGTCGAACACGTCGGAGGTGGGGGACAGATCCAGGGTGGTCACCGACGCCGGATCGAGGCCGGCGATCAACGACCCGCCTGGCACCACGGCGGGGGTGGTGGCCAGACCGAGTTCGGCGCGGATCACCTCCGTCATGACGTCGATCGGTACCGACGTGGCCTGCTCGAACATGCGCCACTCGTCCTCGGACTGGTCGGTGACGTACGCGTTGTCGGGATCCAGCGCGACCTGCTGCGCACCGCTGACGATGAGTACCGCGGTGCGCAGCACCAGTAGGGGCCACAACGCGTCGACCTCCTCGGCGGTCAACGGCCGGATCGCGTGAAATGCCTTGATGCCCGGCAGGATCGACGTGGGCGTGGTGCCGGGGTGCCCCAGCACGGAGGACAGGGTGATGGCGAGTTCGGCGACCGCCCAGGTGTCCGAGAGGTCACCGAAGTCGATGACGCCGTCCGGTCGCGGGGCGGCACCCTCCGGCCGAGTCACGACGACGTTGGCGTCGGTCAGGTCGAGATGCACGGCCTGGCGCGGGAGTTGGTCGGCCAGCGGCGCGATCCGCGCCCACCCGGCCGCCGCGGCCGCCGTCAGCCGGTCGCGGTGCGACGGGTTTTCGACGTGCGAGACGAGGGCTTCGACGACGTCGTGGCCGACGCGCAGGTCCCACTGCAGGGCACGGTCCAGGCCAGGGTGGCGGAAGCCGGCAAGGGCGTGGCTCACCCGGGCAGCCAGGTCGCCCATGCCCGCGACGACCTCGGGCGACAGGTGACCCGCGTCGACCAGGGTGCCGCCGGGCAGATACCGCAGCAACCGGATGTGAACGGTGCCGTCGAGCAGACCCGTTACCGCCGTACACTTCTCGCCCGTCAGGTTGGGCAGGGGCACCGCTACCCGCAGCGTCGGCTCCTTGTCGGCGATCAGTTCGGCGGCGGTGTCCTGCGCCGCCAGCTCGGCCGCCGTGAACGCCGGGTTGGCGATCTTCAGCACTCCGAGCGGCCGGTCGTCGGAGTCGAACACCAGGAAGTTCTTGTCTTGTTGGCTGCCAAGCGATTCTGCCCTGGCGGTGAGGCCGTAGTACGTCGACAACAGGTGTTCGGCCTGCGCCTCGGTGACCTGGGGCGCCGGAAGCTCGGGCTGCTCCAGAAAGTTGAATCCGACTGTCACGGGTTGACGAATCGGACGACGACCTCACTGAATGCGTCGTTGTCATCGCCTGCCGCCGTGTGCCCAGCCTCGGACAACTCGACGAACTCCGCGCGCGGCACCGTGGCCAGGAAGTCCTCGACGCCCTCGGGGGTCACCACGTCAGACAGCTTGCCGCGAATCAACAGGATCGGGATCTCCAGGCTGATCGCGGCCTGCTCCAGCATGTCCATCCGGATGAATGGATCGTCGGCGGGTTTGGTCAGGAATGCCGGATCCCAGTGCCAGTACCAGCGGCCGTCGCGCAGCCGCAGGTTCTTCTTCAGGCCCTCCGGGCTACGCGGTTTGGTGCGGTGCGGCAGATACGCGGCGACGACCTCGGCGGCGTCCTCGAGCGAGTCGAAGCCGTCTATGCCGCTGAACATGAAGTCGCGGATGCGGGCGCTGCCGTTCTTCTCGAACCTCGGCACGACGTCGACGAGGACCAGTTTGGTGACCAGTTCGGGTCCCGCCTCGTGCGCGGCGAGAATGCCCGTCAGCCCGCCCATGCTCGCCCCGATCAATGCCACCGGCCTGCCGATTTGATACAGCACCTGCAGGATGTCGGTGCACAGCGTCTCCACCGAGTAGTTCGCGGTGGGGGAACGGTCACTGTCGCCGTGGCCGCGGCTGTCGAGGGCGACGACGTGGAAGCCGTCGTCGGCCAGGATCTGGCCGGTGTTCTTCCAGGAGTACCGGTTCTGACCACCGCCGTGCAGCATCAGGACGGTCGGGCGACCCTCGGCCGACTCGGCACCACGGGTCCACTCGTCGCCGATCAAGTTGAGGTCGTCGACGCCGCGGAACGTCACGGTCTGCGGCGTGCTGCTCGCAATGCTCACGGACATCCTCTCGTCGGCCCTTGACCTCACGTTACCCAGGCGGTTTGTGGCGATGGAGGCGGCCCCGGCAACACCCGCGATGAGTTTGCGCGCCGAACGGAGTCGGATGGGTATGCCCACCATCACGCCATCGCTCTGGTTCAACGGCAACCTCGAGGAAGCCGCGCAGTTCTATACGTCGGTGTTCCCCAACTCGTCGATCGAACAGTTCAACCGCTACACCGAAGCCGGCCCCGGGGCGCCGGGCGAACTGGTGTCCGGCACGTTCGTGCTGGACGGCACCCGGTTCGTGGGCATAAATGGCGGTGCGGAGTTCCCGTTCACCGAGGCGGTGTCCTTCGTCGTGCGGTGTGACAGTCAGGACGAGGTGGACCACTACTGGGGCCGGCTCGTCGACGGCGGCGAGGAATCCCAGTGCGGGTGGCTCAAGGACCGGTTCGGGCTGAGCTGGCAGATCGTGCCCGAGCGATTGTTCGAGTTGATCGGCGACCCCGACCCGGCGCGCGCGGCCGCGGCGACCGCAGCGATGCTCGGCATGCGCAAGATCGTGATCGCCGAACTGGAGGCGGCAGTCGGTAGCGCCTGATCCTGGTGTGGCCTCGCCTCATCAGCGGTTTGCTGGGGACCGCTGTCCCAGATACCGAGGCCGCCCGCAAACAGTGGCGACGCCACGTCGGTACCCGCCATCCGCTCCGATTGATCCGTCCGATGTTTCGCCGAGGCCATCCCGACGGCCGTGCCGTTGCTGGCGTCGAAATCGTGGTTGTACGGTTCTTCGTCTTCTTACTGTGTCACCATCACGTGAGTCTCCAAGCGATCGGGTTTATTCGGATGGGACATTGGGCTCTTGCCTTTGAGGTGCAAC
>JAVRPF010000627.1:0-3894 GCA_032162385.1 Mycobacterium sp. | reverse complement strand
TCGATCTCGCCACCCGGATAACCGAGTTTGGCGACCTCGCCGGAATTGGAGTTTTCGGGCACGTTAACCCCTTCTGCGGTTGTCGACTGGAACAGAGCTGTCCGTCACTAGTGAAAGTAGTCGCTATGGACTTAGCGCGCTTGCGGGGGGTTCGGGTCGGCTTCGGAGGCTCGCTCGGGTTCTTGCTCGGGTTCTTTCCATGGCGACCAGGTCCTGCGGAACAGCTCGAAGCTGGCGCGCAGCCGGTCGCAGACGATCCTCGACTCGATCGGTTCGTTGCCGGGCTGACCGAGGTCGGCGAACGATGTGGCGAACAGCAACGTCCAGGTGTCGGTCACCATGCGTACCGCCGGATGGTCGGGGGCCACCCCCATCCGTCTGCCGATGACTTTGGTCGACGCGTTCTCCGAGAGCCCCTGCTGATATCTGAACGCCGAGGCGTTGAACGACGACGACTCGTTGACGATCTGGATCAGCACCGCCATGCGCTTGAAGACGGGCGTCTGGTAGTCCAGCTCCGGTCCGAACACCTCGAGATGCGCGTGCAGCAGTGCGTCGTATTCGGTGATGTAGGTGGGCTGACGCTCGAGCGCCCCGGCGATGTCGGTGTCCAATTCGTCGGCGATGGCGGCGACGACGGCGTCCTTGGTGGGAAAGTACCGGCTGAACGTCCGCGGCGAGATGTCGGCGGCGGCGGCGATCTGGTCGACCGTGGTGTTGTCGAACCCCTGCCGAAGACAAAGGTCGGCCGCCGCCTCGACCAGGGTCGTGCGCGTCCGCAGCTTCTTGCGTTCGCGCAGTCCGTAGGCCGAAGTCTCAGCCATACACCGGCTCGTAGCCGGCCGCGGGTGCCGGCAGATCCGAGGCGAAGAGCGCCACCTGTCCGAACGCCTCGTTGAGGCGATCCACCATGACCGTCGGGCCCAGTCGGACGGTGTCGGTGTCGGTGATGAGATCACCGCACGCGGTCACGATCGTCGACGCGAAGATGGCTCCGAGCAGGCGCCTCCTGCGGTCCTCGACGTCGACGCCCATCCGCTTGGCCATGATGACATCGGACGCCTCGTGCCGGTATTCGAAGGCCGACCTCCGCAGCGTGTCGGAGGCGTTGACCACGCGCAACATGAGGATGATCCGCTCCGTGGTCAGCCGGCCGACCTGCCGGCTCGCGACCCGCGTCAGAACCGCCACGTGCGCCTGCCGCATCGCCTCCAGCGGTCCGACCTCCGATGGCACCGTCTCGAGTTCGATCGACACCTCGTGGGAGTAGTCCTCGATGAGGGTCATGAACGCCGCGTCCTTGGTGGCGAAGTACCGACTGAATGTGCGCGGCGACACATCGGCGGCGGCCGCGATCTGTTCGACCGTGGTGTTCTCATAACCATTGCGCAGGCAGAGTTCCATGGCCGCGTCGATGATAACGGCGCGAGTCCTTAATTTCTTTCGCTCGCGCAAGCCCGGCACGGAGTCCTCCGCGAGTTCAGCCACGCGCGGAATGTTAACTCTCCTATCTATGAAAAACTTAAGTCGTCAGCCTCGTTACGCGATAGCGGACGAACGCGGGAACCACCAGCGCTGCGACGACGACGCCGATCACGACCAGCACACCTCCGCCGGTGGCGGCCACCGCGGTCCCCACCGCGGCGGCGGCGGCACCGTGCACTGCGTCAGCCAGCCGCGGCCCGCCGGCCACGACGACGGTGAAGACACCCTGAAGCCGCCCGCGCAGTTCGTCGGACGCCGCCTGTTGCAGGATCGTCGACCGGAACGCGGACGACACCATGTCCGCCGCCCCGCCGATAGCCAGAAACGTTAAGGCAATCCACAGCCAGGTGCGGGCGGACCCGTGGGCGAGCCCACTGGCAAGGCCGAAACCAGCCATCGCCACGCCCCACACGACGATCGCGACCACCACCGCGAGGCCTTGGCGCCGGATCCGCGGCAACCACCCGGAGAACACTCCGCCCACCACCGCGCCCACCGCCATCGCGGCCGCCAGCAACGCCATCGTCGTGCCGCCCTCGACCGGTCCGCCGAAGCTCTGGTGCGCCATCTCGGGGAACAGCGCCCGCGGCATGCCCAAGATCATCGCGATCAGGTCGACCACGAACGACATCAACACCACCCGGTTGCCGGACAGGTACCGGAATCCGTCGAGCACCGCGGCGAACCCCCATTGGCCGCTGGTCTGTTGGGACGTGGCAGGCATCGGGGCGAGCTGGAACGTCGCCCAGATCGGCAGCACACAGGTGATCGCGTCGATCAGGTACAGCGTGGACAGGTCCATCCAGCGCAACATCACCCCGGCGAGCAGCGGTCCGACGATCGCGCCGAACTGCATCACCGTCATGTTCAGTGAGTTGGCTGCGGGCAACTGGTCGCCGGGCAACATCCGTGGGATGGCAGCCGACCGGGTCGGCGAGTTGACCGCGTAGAACGCCTGCTGGACGGACAGCAGGCACAGCACCACCCACACGTTGTTCAGTGCCAGCGCCGCCTGCAGCCACAGCAGCACCGACGCCACCGCCAGCCCGCAGGAGGTGATGATCAGCAGCAGCCTGCGGTCCATCGCGTCGGCCCACGCACCGCCCCACAACCCGAACACGACGAGCGGGACGACGGCGAAGATGCCGGACAGCCCGACGTACGCCGAGTTCTGGGTCAGGGCGTAGAGCTGTACTGGCACCGCGAAGATGGTGAGGTTGCCGCCGATGACGGTGACGATCCCGGCAAGCCACAGCCGACGGAAGTCGTGCGTCCGTAGCGGTGTGGTGTCGGCGAAGAGCCTAGCCACTCTTCTGGGCGAGCGCAGCGACGGGAGAAATCATGGCTGCAGCCGCTCGACGCGAGCGCCCGTCACGCGAATCCTGTTGTGCACCCGATTCTCCCGGCCCTGCCAGAACTCGACGACCTCCGGGGTGATGAGGTAGCCGCCCCAATTCGGGGGCACCGGGACGGCGTCGAGGCCGGCGAACCTTTCAGTGACGTCGACCAGCTGCCCCAGCAGCGCCTCGCGCGACGCGATCGGCCGGGACTGGTGCGACGCCCACGCCCCGAGTTGCGAGCCGCGCGGCCGCTTGGACCAGTAGTCGGCGGTGGCCTCCTGCGGCACCCTGGTCACCGGGCCGCGGACGTGTACCTGGCGGCCGAGGGCGAACCACGGGAAGGTGGCTGAGGCATACGGCCTCGAGGCGAGTTGCTCGCCCTTTTCGGAGTCGTAGTTGGTGAAGAACGTGATGCCGGTTTCGTCCACGCTCTTGCACAACACCGCCCGGGTGACCGGCCTTCCCGCTGCGTCCACGGTGCCGACCACCATCGCGTTCGGCTCGGCGACGTCCGCGGCATGGGCCTCGGCCAACCACCTGCGCAGCAAGGCAACCCAGCCGTCGGCGAGCCAATCGGCATCGAGATCGGGACTGCCGTCCTTCTCCACCGATCCGTACTCCACCCGCATGCGCGCCAGGTTCTCGCTTCCGCCCTCCGAACTCACGGCGTCGACGCTACGCCCGCGGGTTCCCCCTTTCATTACCGACCGGTAGTGACCGCGCCAGATCTTGGTGCGAGAATCTGGCCCATGACTGGCTTGTCCGCTGTGCCCGACGGCTTCGTCGAGGGACTCGAAGGCGTAGTGGCCTTCACCACCGAGATCGCGGAACCCGACAAGGACGGCGGGGCGCTTCGGTACCGCGGCGTCGACATCGAGGACCTGGTCGCCCGTCGCGTCACGTTCGGCGACGTGTGGGCCCTTCTGGTCGACGGCAGATTCGGCCACGGGCTGCCGCCTGCCGAGCCCTTCCCACTGCCCATCCACAGCGGCGACGTCCGGGTCGACGTGCAGGCGGGCCTGGCCATGCTCGCCCCGATCTGGGGTTATCCCCCGATCCTCGACATCGA
>JAVRPF010000626.1:0-3643 GCA_032162385.1 Mycobacterium sp. | reverse complement strand
CGGCCCTACAACCCCGCGATGGACGTCTCACCGTTCGAGATCGCCCAGGTCGCCGACGCAGGCGACATCGCGGTGAACCCGTTCAACATTCACGAGGCCATCGAGACCATCGAGGCCGCCGCGGTGCAGCTGACGGCCGACGGCACCAGGCTGGTGACGATCGGTGGAGACCACACGATCGCCCTTCCGCTGCTTCGGGCCGCCGCGCAGCAACACGGCCCCGTCGCGCTGGCGCACTTCGACGCGCACCTGGACACCTGGGACACCTACTGTGGGGCCGAATACACGCACGGGACGCCGTTCCGACGGGCGGTCGAGGAAGGCCTCCTCGACACCGAGGCGCTCAGTCACGTCGGCACCCGCGGGCCGCTGTACGGCAAGAAGGACCTCGAGGACGACCGCCGGTTCGGATTCGGCATCGTCACCTCCGCGGACGTGTACTACCAAGGCGTGGTCGAGGTCGTCGACAAGTTGCGGCACCGGCTCGGCGACCGATCGGTGTACGTCTCCATCGACATCGACGTCCTGGATCCAGCGCATGCGCCAGGCACCGGCACCCCAGAGGCCGGCGGGATGACCAGCCGTGAGCTGCTCGAGATCCTGCGGGGTTTCCGCGGCCTGAACATCATTGGCGCCGACGTCGTCGAGGTCTCCCCCGCCTACGACCACGCCGAGATCACCGGGGTGGCCGCCTCGCACGTCGCCTACGACCTGGTGTCGCTGCTGGCCCTACGACACGAGGAGACGCTCACGTGACACGCGCCCGCAACGGTGGTGACATCGTCGTCGAAACGTTGGCGGCGCTGGGGGTTTCGCATGTCTTCGGTATCCCGGGTCAGCATGCGCTCGGCCTGTTCGACGCGATTCGGCGCAGCGATCTGACGTTCGTCAGCTCGCGCATCGAGAACAACTCCGCGTTCGGGGCCGACGGATATGCCAGGGCCACGGGCGAAGTCGGTGTGCTGTTCCTGTCCACCGGCCCTGGTGCACTGACCGCACTGGGCGCGCTACAGGAGGCGTACGCGACGGGTGTTCCGCTGCTCGTCATCACCAGCCAGGTGCCGCGCGGCGGGCTCGGCCTTCGCCGGGGCATGCTGCACCAGCTCGACGACCAACAGCGCAGCGCCATCAACGTCACCAAGAGCACCGCCGTCGTCCGTCAAGGCGCCGAGATCCCCAGCCTGCTGGCCGACGCGTGGGCGTTGGCCCAGTCGGCCCCCGCCGGTCCCACCTGGGTGGAGATCCCGCAGGACGTACTGCTCGAGCGCACGCACGTGCCGCCGGTAACGTCGGTGGTGGCGCGGGTCGCCGAGCGGCCACCCCGCGCCGAGCTCATCGACGGGGCGGCGGCGCTGCTCGATTCGGCGTCGCGACCGGTGATCCTGGCCGGCGGCGGTGTGCGCCGCTCGGCGGGCGGCCCCGCAGCGCTGACCGCCCTCGCCGAACTGCTTGGCGCGCCGGTGGTCTCGACCGTCGGTGGCAAGGGCGCCATCCGCTTCGACCACCCGCTGTCGGCGGCATCGTGGATCGAGGACCGGTACACCACTGAGCTGCTGGAGGACGCCGACGTGCTGGTGGCCGTCGGCACCGCGATGGGTGAGGTGACGAGCAACTACTTCACGTTCGCACCGCGCGGCCGGCTCATCCACGTCGACGCCGAACCGCGGGTGCTCGAAGCCAACCATCCCGGTCTCGGCATCCACGCCGACGCGGCACTCGCTCTCGAGGCGATGGCCAAGCAGGTCACGAGGAAGGACAGCGTCACGGGTGAGCGAACGGCGGCCGAACTGCGAACGTCCGTGCAGCGCAGGCTCGCCGAACAGGACGTCGCCGCGGAACTGGCACTGATGAGTGACCTGCGGGCCGCCGTCCCCGGTGCCGCGCACACGTTCTGGGACATGACGATTGCCGCGTACTGGGCATGGTCGGCGTGGGATCCACTCGACGGTGAGTTCCATTCCGCCCAAGGCGCGGGTGGGCTCGGATTCGCTTACCCGGCCGCGGTCGCGGCGGCGATCGGTTCCGGTGAGCGGACGTTCGCCGTCTCGGGTGACGGTGGCGCCATGTACTCGATCGCCGAACTGGCCACCGCCCGCCAACACGACGCCGACGTCACCTGGCTGATCGTCGATGACGGCGGCTACGGAATCCTGCGCGAATACATGACCGACGCGTTCGGGCAGGCCACCGCCACCGAACTGTCCCGACCCGACTTCGCCGCCCTGGCAGCGAGTTTCGGCATCCCCGCCCACGTGGCGACGCTCGACACCGTCGGCGAGATCGTCGCCGACACCTTCACCACCGCGGGCCCCGCCGTGGTCGTCCTTCCCGCGCTTCTGCGCATGTTTGCGGCCACCCACCTCCCAAAGTCCGCCCCCACCCACCTCTGAGGAGAGTTTCACCATGGGTAAGCCCATCGACATCGCCATCATCGTCGTCTATCTGGCAGCCATGCTCGCGTTCGGCTTCTGGGGAAAGTCGAGAACGAAGGACTCGGCTGACTTCCTCGTCGCCGGGCGCCGGCTCGGCCCGGCGCTGTACACCGGCACGATGGCCGCCGTCGTACTGGGCGGCGCATCCACGGTCGGCGGCGTCGGACTCGGGTACAAGTGGGGCATCTCGGGGATGTGGCTGGTGGTGTCCATCGCCGTCGGCCTGCTGCTGCTGAGCCTGGTCTTCGCCGGGCGCATTCAGCGACTCAAGGTCTACACCGTCGCGCAGATGCTCAAACTGCGCTACGGCGTCGACGCCACGGCAGCGTCCGGGATCGTCATGGTCGCCTACACGTTGATGTTGTCGGTGACGTCGACGATCGCCTACGCGACGGTCTTCAACGTGCTGTTCAACACCAACCGCACGCTGTCGGTGATCATCGGCGGTGCGATCGTCATGCTGTACTCCTCGATCGGCGGCATGTGGTCGATCACGTTGACCGACATGGTGCAGTTCGTGCTCAAGACGATCGGCATCTTCTTCCTGCTGCTGCCGTTCACCTGGAACAAGGCGGGCGGCTTCGACGGCATCAGGGAACGCGCCGGAGACACCGTGTTCGACCTCGGCGCGATCGGAATACCGACGATCATCACGTTCTTCGTCGTCTACAGCTTCGGAATGCTGATCGGCCAAGACATTTGGCAGCGGGTGTTCACTGCGCGCTCGCCCGGGGTCGCCAAATGGGGCGGGACGACGGCGGCGGTCTACTGCGTGCTGTACGGCGTCGCGGGCGCGGTCATCGGCATGGCTGCGTCGACGTTCCTGCCCGACGTGAAGGCCAAGGACGACGTGTACGCGCAGATCGCCGAGACGATCCTGCCGGTCGGCATCAGTGGCATCGTGCTGGCGGCCGCCGTCGCGGCGATGATGTCCACCGCGTCCGGGGCGCTGATCGCCACGGCCACCGTGGCGCGCACCGACGTGAAGCCTCTGCTGGAGCGGCTCATCGGCCGCGGCGCGGAGGCGGCCGAGGGCGAGAACGCCGAGCGCGGCAGGGGCGAGCGAAGCGACGGGGCGGATGACGTGCATTCCGACCGGCTCTACGTGGCGGTGCTCGGTATCGCCGTCATCGTGATCGCAGCGCTGCTCAACGACGTGGTGGCCGCGTTGACGGTGGCCTACGACATTCTGGTCGGTGGCCTGTTGGTGG
>JAVRPF010000625.1:0-4622 GCA_032162385.1 Mycobacterium sp. | reverse complement strand
CGGGTGGGCAACGCCGCGGTCCAGGTGATCGGCAACCAACCCAAGATCGGACCGCGTCGTGTCGAGGCGCAAACGGTGCTCTCCGGTCTGTTGGACGCGCCGGTGTCGGTATCTGCCACCACCACCGACGGCCTCGGGCTGACCGGTCGCGGAGAAGGTCTGGCGGCCATCGCCACCGCTCTCGTGATCGAGGATGTGCCCGGTGTTGACGGTTGAGCGCGAATAGGCCGGTAAGCTGGCCCGTCGTGACCGATCGCGCCGGATTGCGGCTACACGACACCATGGCCGGTGCCGTGCGCGAATTCGTCCCGTTGC
This sequence comes from Mycobacterium sp., assembly GCA_032162385.1. Lineage (GTDB taxonomy): Bacteria > Actinomycetota > Actinomycetes > Mycobacteriales > Mycobacteriaceae > Mycobacterium. Next base: position 4,307 of record JAVRPF010000625.1, on the reverse strand, counting down.
GCGACGGCCACGCGTCGATCTATCTGTGCGGAGCGACCGTTCAGGGACTACCCCATATCGGCCATGTGCGCAGCGGCGTCGCGTTCGACGTGCTGCGGCGCTGGCTGACTGCAAAGGGCTACGACGTCGCATTCATCCGCAACGTCACCGACATCGACGACAAGATCCTCAACAAGGCTGCCGACGCGGGTAGGCCGTGGTGGGAGTGGGCCGCCACGTTCGAGCGGGCATTCTCGGAGGCGTACGACGCACTGGGCGTGCTGCCGCCGTCGGCCGAGCCGCGGGCCACCGGGCACATCACCCAGATGGTCGAGTTGATCCAGCGGCTGCTGGACAACGGGCACGCGTACGCCGGCGCCGGCGACGTCTACTTCAACGTGTTGAGCTATCCCGAGTACGGCGCCCTGTCCGGGCACCGGATCGACGACGTGCACCAGGGTGAGGGCGTCGCCACCGGCAAGCGCGATCAGCGTGACTTCACGATGTGGAAGGGCGCCAAGCCCGGCGAGCCGTCCTGGCCGACGCCGTGGGGCCCCGGCCGCCCCGGCTGGCACACCGAATGCGTCGCGATGTGCGAGTCGTATCTCGGTGCCGAGTTCGACATCCACGCCGGCGGGATGGACCTCGTCTTCCCCCACCACGAGAACGAGATCGCCCAGGCGAAGGCCGCGGGCGACGGCTTCGCCCGCTACTGGCTGCACAACGGCTGGGTGACCATGGGCGGCGAGAAGATGAGCAAGTCGCTCGGCAACGTGCTGTCCATTCCCGCCGTGCTGGGCCGGGTCCGGCCAGCGGAACTGCGCTACTACCTTGGCAGCGCGCACTACCGGTCGATGCTGGAATTCTCCGAGAACGCGCTGCAGGACGCCGTGAACGCCTACACCGGCATCGAGGACTTCCTGCACCGGGTGCGCAGCCGCGTCGGCACGGTGGTGCCCAGCGAGTGGACGCCGAAGTTCGCCGCCGCACTCGACGACGATCTGGCCGTGCCGATGGCGCTGGCCGAGGTGCACGCCGCCCGCGCGGAGGGCAACCGGGCGCTCGACATGGGTGACCACGAGACCGCGATGGTGCATGCGCGGTCGATCCGGGCCATGATGGCCATCCTCGGATGCGATCCGCTCGACGAGCGCTGGGAGTCCCACGACGAGACGTCGGCGGCGCTGGCCGCCGTCGACGTGCTGGTCCACGCCGAGATCGACCGTCGCGCCGAAGCGCGCGAACAACGGGACTGGGCTCAGGCCGACCACATCCGCGATCGCCTCAAACAAGCGGGCATCGAGGTCACCGACACCGCCGATGGGCCGCAATGGTCACTCCTGGACGGGAACACGAAGTAATGGCGGGCAACTCTCAGCGCCGCGGCGCGGTACGCAAGGACGGCAGCAAGAAGGGGCCGGTCGTCGGATCGGGTGGTGTCCGTCGTCGCGGGCTGGAGGGCAAGGGCGCCACGCCGCCGGCGCACCAACGACCCCACCACCCGGCCGCCAAGCGCGCGGCCAAGGCCGCCAAGCAGCAGCGCGGGCGGGCCAGGAAGACCGACGAGACCGAGATGGTCCTCGGTCGCAACCCCGTGGTGGAGTGCCTGCGCGCCGGGGTGCCCGCCACCGCGCTCTACGTCGCGCTCGGCGCGGAGACCGACGAGCGGATGACCGAAGCCGTCACGCGCGCCGCCGATTCCGGAATCGCCATCCTCGAGGTGCCCCGCGTCGATCTGGACCGGATGAGCACCAACGGGTTGCATCAGGGCATCGCGCTCCAGGTGCCGCCCTACGACTACACGCATCCGGACGACATGTTGAGGGCAGCGAGCTCCGACGTCGCGCCCGCACTGCTGGTGGCGTTGGACAACATCTCCGACCCGCGCAATCTGGGTGCGATCGTGCGGTCGGTCGCGGCGTTCGGTGGGCACGGGGTGGTGATACCGCAGCGCCGGTCGGCCTCGGTCACCGCGGTCGCGTGGCGCACCAGTGCGGGTGCGGCCGCCCGGCTGCGGGTGGCGCGGGCGACCAATCTGACCCGAACCCTGAAGAGTTGGGCCGATGCGGGGCTACAGGTGGTCGGCCTGGACGCCGACGGCGACACTGCGCTCGACGAGATCGACGGCACACGGCCGATGGTCGTGGTGGTCGGTTCGGAGGGCAAGGGTCTCTCCCGCCTGGTCAGGGAGAACTGCGACGCGATCGTGTCGATCCCGATGGCAGGCAAGACGGAGTCGCTCAACGCCTCGGTGGCCGCGGGCGTGGTGCTGGCCGAGATCGCCCGGCAGAGAAGGCGTTGAGCCCTACAGGCCGATGAACCGCAGCCCGACCCACAGCCCGACCACCGCGACGAACAGCGTTACCGGCGTCGTGCACAGCCCGATGCGACTGAATTCGCGCATCCCGGTCGGTACGTCGTGCTGGCGGACGACCCGCCGCCACAGCAGGTTCGCCAGCGAACCGGCGTAGGTCAGATTGGGGCCGATGTTGACGCCGATCAGCACCGCCAGAATGGCGGCAGGGCCGGATGCCGCGGCCAGTGGCAGCAACACCAGCACCGCGGGCAGGTTGTTGACGACGTTGGACAGCACCGCAGCGACGACCGCGATCCCGAGCAGCGCGAGGAAGGTGTCGCCGGTCGGCAGCAGCTCGCGCATCGCGGTGTCGAGACCGTGCAACATCACCGCATTGACCACGACGCCGAGGCACAGCACGAACGCCAGAAAGGGCACGTTGACGGCGTCCACGATGCCGCTGACGGTGCTGCGGCGCTGAGCCAGGCTGCGCACGCCCAGCACGACCGCGCCGGCCAACGCGGCCCACGCGGGCGACACGTCGAGCAAGGAGGTGACGGCGAACCCGGCGAGCGTCAGGACGAGTACGACGAGCACGAAGACCGGCACCTCGGCCTTTGGCGGCGGGTCGGTGGGCCGCTCCTGTGGCCTCAGTTCCCGAGCGAAAAGCCAACGAAATAGCACGAATTCGGCGATCACCGCAGCCAGCCAGGGCAGCGTCATGACCGCGGTGAACCGCGCGAAGGAGATGCCCGCTGCGCTGAATGCGAGCAGGTTGGTCAGGTTCGACACCGGAAGCAGCAGCGACGCGCTATTTGCCAGGTGCGCGGTGGCATAGACGTGCGGCCTGGCGGGAATCGACAGCGCGCGGGCGGTCGCCAGCACGACCGGTGTCAGCAACACGACCGTCGCGTCCAGGCTCAGGATCGCGGTGGTCGCCGCCGCGATGACGAACACCATCGCCAGCAGCCGCCGGGGGTTGCCCGCGCTGGTCCGCGCCATGGCCACGCCGGCGGCGTGGAAGAGGCCTTCGTCGTCGCACAGTTTCGCCAGCACCAGCACCGCAGCGAGGAAACCGACGACCGGCAGCAGTCGCCCGACCTCGTCGGCGGCGTCCCGCAGCGAAATCGCACCGATCGCGATGAGCAGTCCTGCCGCCGGAACGGCCGCAACGGCTTCGGGCCAGCCTCGTGGCCGGGCCATCGCGAAACCGAGGACGACGGCCAGCAGCACTATCGATATGACCCCGACGATGGTCATGCGTGCGGCCGCCAACGTTTCGTCGAGAGGAACACTCGGTGACGACTCCGTCGACAGACCCGCCTCGACATTCCACGACGCCGTGCGGTGGCTACCGTCAGATCCATGCGCATGAGTCCGTTCGCCTCGCTCATCGTGCTGCTCATGTCGACCGCCGCAGTGAGTGTCCCCGGTGCCGTTCCGTTGACCGCCGCGGCGCCCGAGGACTTCGACCTCCAGGCACACCGTGGTGGCCGGGGGGAGACCACCGAGGAGTCATTGCGGGCCTTCTCGAAATCGCTCGAGCTCGGTGTGAGCACCCTGGAGTTCGACATCGTCATCACGAAGGACGGCCAACCCCTGGTCTGGCACGACCCGACGATCGAACCTACCAAGTGCACCGACACCGCACCGGCAGTCCCCGGCGACCCGCAGTATCCCTATGTCGGGAAGCTGGCGCACGACCTCACCTTGGCGCAGATCCGCACCCTGAAATGCGGCAAGCTGCTCTCCGGCTTTCCCGATGCCGAGGTCGTCCCGAACAACCGGATCGCCACCCTGCCGGAAGTCTTCGCGCTCACCGACTCCTACCGCGCGAACGTCCGCTACAACATCGAAACCAAGGTCGAGGCGGAGAAACCCGAGAACTCGGCAGGCCCAGCCGAATTCGTTGACACGATCCTGCCGGTGATCAGATCGGCCGGCAAGATCGACCGGGTCGAGATCCAGAGCTTCGACTGGCGCACGCTGCCGCTGGTGCGTCAGGCGGAGCCGTCGATTCCGTTGGTGGCGT
>JAVRPF010000624.1:0-3467 GCA_032162385.1 Mycobacterium sp. | reverse complement strand
GACGCCGCCGTCGACGGCGACAGGCAGGTCGTCGCCCACGCAGGCGGTCACGACGGCAAGTCGCCCGACGGCGCACTGGTCCCGGCTCCCCGGTTCGATGAGCATGACCAGGACCCCGTCCGGGGTCGCTGGCCACGGGGGCGCCGCGGGGTGGTCGCGGCCGCCCCACCCCCGCCACAGCACGATCCAGGCCGAGCTGCCGACGGCCCTAAGGGCGTCGGCCCGCCGCTCGGTGAACGCGTCCCAGGGCAGAAACACCTTGGCGGGACGCAACTGCAGGATGCGGAGCAGCTTGGTGTCGACGAACTCGGCCGAACCGATCAGGTGCACTTCGACCCTGGACGGGCCGATAGCAGCCACGATGTCGGCCAGCGAGGCCATGCTCACGCCGACGGGCAAACCCTCCGTTTCGGCCATCACGTCGACGTGCACGTCAATCCCCGCTGCTGAGAGTGCCTGGGCGGCAATGACCCTCGATCCGGGCGGCGCGGCGTAGACCGAGCCTGCGAGCTGGCCGCGGAATCGCGCGTGCCACGGGGCGAGGTAGGGCGCCGCGGTCACGAGCCCGGCCCGCCATCGATCAGCGGCGATTCCGCCACCGCCGCCCAGCGCGCTCGCAGCGCGGGGACGTCGCGACCGGTCTGCCGCGGTACCGCGGCGGCCCGGACCGCAGGCTGCCAGCGCTTGGCGAGATCGACGAGGCCGCCGGTGTCGGCACCCGCGGCGACCGCGGCGGCCTGAATGCAGGCACCGCGGGCACTCGCCTCCTCGGCATCCAGAGTGACGACTTCCTCGCCGGACAGATCGGCCAGCAGTTGTCGCGTGGCCCGCGAGCGCGCGCCCCCGCCCACTGCGGTGATTCTCGCGGTGAGTTCGACACCGCAGGCGCGCAGGCTGTCTCGTCCGCTCAGCAGCGACAGCAACGGCCCTTCGACGAAGGACCGGGCCAGCTCTGCCCGCGTGGTGCGCGACGTGATGTCGACGAAGGTGCCGCGGGCTTCCGGGCGGTCGGGCTTGCGCTCGCCATCGAGGAATGGCACCAGCACCGGTCCCTGGGTGTCGCCTGCGCCAAGGGCCAACTCGGTGAGCCCGTCCAGGTCGGTGCCCAGCAGCCGGGCGGCCACGTCACTCACCCTCGCCGCATTGAGGGTGCTGACCAGGGGCAGGTAGCCGCCGGTCAGGTCGGACACCCCGTCGACCAACCCGCTGGGATCGAACACCGGAATGCGCGACGAGGTCGCCACCACGCCGGAGGTGCCGATGCCGAAGTACTGGTCGCCGTCGATCAGGCCAAGCCCGAGGTAGCCGGCGTGCTGGTCACCGCCGCCGGGCGCCACCAGGACCCCTGGCGGCAATCCGAGCTCATCGGCCGCGGCGGCGCGCACGGTCCCGGCGGCGTCGGTCGGGCCGAGGACGGTCGGCAGCTTCGACCCCCAGTCGCCCGCGCCCGCCGCCAGGTGGAGATACTCGGTAATCCATTCGTGGCCGGTGGCATCGAAGTAGCCGGTCCCCGACGCGTCGGAGCGGTCGGTCACCCTGGCGCCGGTCAGCCAGTAGGTCAGGTAGTCGTGGGGCAACAGGATCGTGGCCACCCGGTCCAGGAGGCCGGGTTCGTGTTCGGCGACCCAGGCGATCTTGGCGATCGTGAAGGCAGCCGTCGGCAGTGACCCGATCCGAAGCACCCAGCGACGCGCGCCGATTCGATCGGTCAGCCGGGCCAGGTTGGGCGCACCGGTGGTGTCGTTCCACAGCTTGGCGGCCCGCAGGGGTTGCCCGGCTGCGTCGAGCAGCACGAGTCCGTGGCATTGCGCGGCCACCGAGATCGACCGGACGGTGACGGGCCGCTCGCAGGAGGCAAGAGCGGCGCGGGTCGCCGCGACGAACGCCGCCACCCAGTCATTGGGGTGCTGCTCGCTGCGGGGTGGGAAGGCGGGCGGGTGCGGTGCCGCGCCGGTGCCCAACAGTTGCCCGGTGTCGACGTCACGCACCTCGACCTTGCAGGATTGCGTCGACGAATCGACGCCAAGCACGGCGTTCATCGTCGGACCACCGGCGCTGATTCGTCGCCGGACTGCGGAGCACGGGCTCCGACACCGCCTGCGGGGTGACTGTCGATGACGTCCTGCACGGTATGGCCGCGCAGCGCCATGGAAACCACGGCCAGCGCGTCGCCCCATGCCCCGACCGCGAGGGTGCTGGCCATCGCGATCATGTCGCCGGGATCGGCGTCGGGCGGCGTCGGGGGCAGGGCGACCACCTCGGTGGCGGCCAGCGCGAACGGTGAGCCGGAGTTCTCGGTGAGCGCGACGACGTCGACGCCGCGCTGGACGAAGCGCTCGACCAAGCTCGTCAGCTCACTCGAGAAACCGGTCTTCGAGACGCCGAGCACCAGGTCGGACGCGGTGACGGCACCCATTCCACCGTGCAGTGCGTCCATCGACGGCAGGTAGACCGCGGGCGTTCCGCACACGGACAGCAGGTGGGCGAGACGCTCGGCCATGATCCCCGACGTACCCGAACCGGTGGTGACGACCTTGCCCGGCGTCGCCAATATCCGGTGGGCGACGCGGACCACTCCCGTCTCCACGCTGGTGACCAGGGCGGCCAGCGCGTTCGCTTCCCTGGTCAGCACGGCGCTGGCGAGATCGGCCAACTCCGTGTCGTCCATGCTCATCTGAAGTCTCCGTTACTCACATGATGTTGTGATCCAGATCATGCAACCCGTATGCTCATGTGTCAACACGCCCGCACATATGAGCGGGGATGTCGGAATGGCGACCAGATTCCGAAGGGAGGCGGGACGATGGGTCCGGACGAACTGTTCCAGCGCGCCGTCATCGCGCGCCGCTATTACCTCGAAGGCCGCACGCGGATCCAGATCGCCGAGGAGTTCGGCATCTCCCGGTTCAAGGTCGCGCGCGAACTCGACGAAGCGCTGTCCTCCGGGATGGTCGAGATCACCATCCGCAACCCCGGTTCGACCGACCTGGAGTTGTCCACCGAACTGCAGCGGCGGTTCGGACTCGAGCACGCCTACGTCGTGGTGACCGACGACCACACCCCCGACGAACGCGCCGACGCCGTCGCCAAGGCGACCGCGGAGTTGTTGCAATCCATCCTCCGCGAGGAGGACGTCGTCGGAGTCGACTGCGGACGCACCCTGACCAAGGTGGCCAACCACCTGACCTCCCTGCCGCGCAGCGACGTCGTCCAGCTGACCGGCATGGCCGGCGCACTCACCTCGAACGGGGCCGATCTGGTTCGGCGGATCAGTGAGGTCAGCGGCGGCAAGTCGTGGCCGCTGTACGCGCCGCTGGTGGTGGCGGACGCGCGTACCGCGGCGAGCCTGGCCTGCAATCATCAGATCCAGGAAACCGTTGCGCGGCATGCCAAGGTCACCTGTGCGATCGTGTCGATCGGCGCGTGGAGCCCCGGCGCTTCCCAGGTCTATGAGTCCCTGACCACGG
>JAVRPF010000623.1:0-2861 GCA_032162385.1 Mycobacterium sp. | reverse complement strand
TTCTTTCCGTCGACGGCAGAATCTCGCTCAGCGAAGTCCGCTACGAGTTTCCATCCGGCGCTTAAAGCACCAGCCGGATCAGGGCTGCCGTGCGGGCCAGACCCGGGAAGGCCTCGGCGGTCGACCGCGGATGTAGCGCATGAACTGCCAGACGAAACATCAACGCGCGCAACAACATCTGTGGCCACTCCGGCAGAGCGTTCCAGCGTTCGATAAGTCCGTCGTCGGCCTCACCCCACGACAGCGCGTCGACGATCACCACGCCGGCAGCCCAGGACGCGGGCCGCCAGTACGGCGTGATGTCGGTGATCCCCGGCGCGGCGGTTCCGATGAAAAGCACTGTCCCGTAAAGATCCCCGTGCACCAGCTGGTTGGGGCTCTTGGTCGGCTTACGTAACGTCGCGAGCTGGCTGATCAGCTCGACCGAACGTTGGCCGTCGGCCGGCGGCGGGGCGGTGCGCGCGCCCGGCGGCACCGAAGCCAGCGGCCGCTCCTCCCACGCAGAGCGATCGGCGGCGACGAACACGTCGATGTCTGACCACGGCGAGGTCGGTCCCTGGGTCAGAAACCGGGGGCGCTCGAGTTTGCCGGTGGCCTCGTGCAGTCGCACCGCCGCCGAGACGACCTCGTCGTGCCTGGGCTCCGGTGTGCCGGCGACAAACGTGTCCGCTCGCCATCCCGAGACCACGTAGCGCCCGTCGGTCGAGCGGACCGGCCGGGCCAGGCGCACCCCGTCGACGAACAGCGTCTCCCGCACCCGCGCAGACCAAGCCGCGCGCGCGTGGTCGGCCACGATCGAGAGAACGACTTCGCCGCATCGCCAGCCGCCTTCCCAGCTGGCACCCAAGGCGATGGGCTTAACCCCGGCCAAACCGAACGCCGAAAGCACGTGCTCCGGCGGTGGTTCGACACTCACGGGGGTTAGCCTAGCCGGGCGACGATGCGGGTCGGCACGACGACGCGCTGTGGACAAACCCCCGGCCGCGCGGCGGTCAGCTGGTCAGTACATCACCATGTCGGGCTGCATCTGCTGGGCCCACGCCACAATTCCGCCCTGCAGGTGGACGGCGTCGGAGAAACCGGCGCTCTTCACCGCGACCAGCGCCTCGGCCGAGCGCACGCCCGTCTTGCAATACAGCACCGCCTTGCGGTCGTGCGGCAACTTTGCCAGCCCCTCACCGGAACTGATCAACGACTTCGGGATCAGCTGAGCGCCGTCGATGTGGTTGATGTCCCACTCCACGGGCTCGCGAACGTCGATCAAGGCCAGCTTCTTGCCAGAGTCCAGCAGCGCACGCAGCTCCCGCGGTGTGATGGTCGAGCCGGTGGTCGCCTCGACCGCATCCTGCGACACCGCACCGCAGAATTCCTCGTAGTCGATCAGTTCGGTGATCTTCGGCGTGGACGGGTCCTTGCGGATCTTGATCGTGCGGTAGCTCATCTCCAGCGCGTCGTAAATCATCAGCCGGCCGAGCAGCGATTCGCCGATACCGGTGATCAGCTTGATCGTCTCGGTGCCCATCACCGACGCGATCGAAGCGCAGATGATGCCCAGCACGCCCCCCTCGGCGCACGACGGCACCAAGCCGGGTGGCGGCGGCTCCGGGTAGAGATCGCGGTAGTTCAGGCCGAGCCCGTCGGGAGCGTCCTCCCAGAACACCGAGACCTGGCCTTCGAAGCGGTAGATCGACCCCCACACGTAGGGCTTACCGGCCAGCACCGCGGCATCGTTGACCAGATACCGGGTGGCGAAGTTGTCGGTGCCATCCATGATCAGGTCGTACTGCTTGAACAGGTCGACGGCGTTGCTCGCGTCCAGCCGGAACTCGTGGAGCCGCACCTCGACCAGGGGATTGATCGCCAGGATCGAGTCGCGCGCCGACTGCGCCTTGGAGCGTCCGACGTCGGCCACGCCGTGGATGATCTGGCGCTGCAGGTTCGACTCGTCGACGACGTCGAAGTCGACGATGCCAATCGTCCCGACGCCGGCCGCGGCCAGATACAGCAACGCCGGTGCGCCAAGTCCGCCGGCGCCGATCACCAGCACCCGCGCATTCTTCAGCCGCTTCTGCCCGTCGACGCCCAGGTCGGGAATGATCAGGTGGCGGCTGTAGCGCGCCACTTCGTCGCGACTCAGCTCGCCGGCGGGCTCAACTAGTGGTGGCAACGATATGGACACCGAATATCTCCTCGGTCAGCTTCGCGACTCAACTTCTGCACGCGCCTGCCCCATCCATCACAGCAGTACTCCGGGTAGACGGCAATGAAGTCAACGCTTCGATTGCCGGCATTGCTTCCCGGCCCCGTCGTCGCCCGATGCTAGGCGATCGGATACGGCCAAGGGTTGAAGCGGCAGGTCTTGCCGTCGGCCTTGACGTACTCGGGGTCGAACTTCGCGGCGTCGTCGTTGGATGTGGAGAACGTCTGCTGCATCATCACCGGCGCCAAACCACCCTGGTTGTCACACGGCTCGTGACGCACATAGCCGATGGCGTGGCCGACCTCGTGGTTGATGACGTACTGCCGGTACGAACCGACGTCGCCTTCGAAGGGCACGGCTCCCCGCACCCAGCGCGCCTCGTTGATAAACACCCGCGCCTGCCGGTCCGGCCCGAACACCGGGTTGTAGCAGGAGGTCTCCAGCCGGAATTCGTAGCCGCACCCCTCGCGCACCGTCACCGGAGACACCAGCGAAATCCGGAAGTCGGGCTTCCCGGTGTCGATCCTGACGAAGGCGAATTGCGGGTTGTGCGTCCAGCCCTTGGGGTTGGCCAGCGTCTGATCGATCATCGTGGCAAATGCGTCGTCACCGCCGAACATCGCGGGATCCAGCGCGTTCTCGACCTCGACGGTGTACCTGA
>JAVRPF010000622.1:0-4591 GCA_032162385.1 Mycobacterium sp. | reverse complement strand
TCGCCGACGGTCAAGGCCTCGTCGTCGGCCGGAGTCAAGTAGGCCGACCGGCGGAGCAGGCCGCGCAGCCTGGCCACCAGCTCCTCGAGGGAGAACGGCTTGGTCATGTAGTCGTCGCCGCCCGCGGTCAAACCGGTGACCCTGTCCATCACCGAGTCGCGCGCGGTCAGAAACAGCGTGGGTGTGTACGTGTCCGAATCCCGGATCCGTTGCAACACTCCGAGCCCGTCCATGTCGGGCAGCATGATGTCGAGGACCAGGATGTCCGGGGTGTTCGCGCGGTATTTGCCGACGGCCTCAAGGGCGTCATGAGCGACGTCGATCTCCCAGCCCTCGTACTGCAACGCCATCCGAACCAGGTTCGTGAGCGCGCGCTCGTCGTCGACGAGGAGCACCCGGATGGGAGATCCGTCGGCGCGGTACATCCGGGGCAGTTGGCCGAGAATGGCGCGACGGGGTCCCGCGCGATCGTCTCTGACCGGCAAGGAGGTCATTTGACCATTGTCGCGGTTGGCTGGCTGGCCGTCACGTTCCTCATAGACTTTCATATGTGTGCCCCGCGGGCAGAAGACCGTGCTGAACGCCCAACGCCCAGTTTGCGGGGAATCTTCAGATGAAGAACTGGCTCGATGCAAACCCGCACTCGCGAGATTGACGCCACGCAACAAAAGTGCCGACTGAGGTGTTGCCTGAGGTCAATCTCGCGGATCGGGGATGCCCGCTGAGATGCGCGCCTCGCCTGAGCGTGCGTCACCTGAGAAGGCCCTCGACCACGGCGACCACTCGACCAGCGCCGTCCTCTTCCACGAGCCTCGCAGCAAGGTTCTTGGCGTTGTCGCGAATCGCGTTGTCATTCATCGCCTTCTGAACCGCAGCGGCGAGGTTGTCTGCGGTGATCCGCCGCTGCGGGATCGTCGCGGAACTGACGCCGAGGTCGCGAAGTCGACGGGCCCAGAACGGTTGATCAACCGCGAGGGGCACTCCGACCGCAGGCACTCCAGCGCGCAGACCGCCTGCGGCATCGCATGATCTAAGTATCGATCACCTGATCTATGAGAAGCGAGCGGAGCCATCGGGTCGCGGGCCTCGGCGGACCGATGAGATGCGTGCATCACGGGAGGATTCGACCATCGGGCTCTCAGCGAGATCGCGGGGGTTGGCGGGCAACGGCGTCCCCAGCATCTTTGGGCAGCCGTAGCGTCTCGATGAGGGTCAACGCGATCAATAGTCCGAGGGTCAGATACGTCCAGGGGTATGCCTGGCCTGCGGTGTGCGAGATCGGGGTGAACACGCCGAGGAGGACTGCGGCAACGGCGATTCCGATTCCTGCGGCTAATTCTTGGACTGCGGCGTTGAGAGTGTTGGCGTGGGCGAGTTCGGCAGCCTCAACGTCGGAGAAGGCCAGGCTGTTGTAGGCGGTGAATCCGGTGGATCTCATTGCGCCACTGAGAAAGAGTATGACTGCGATCAGAGCCACTGGTGTGCTCTCGGTCAGGGTAGCCAACAAGCCGAAGCACCCGACGGACAACACACCGTTGACCATGAGGACGCGGCGGATACCGTACCGCCGCATCAAGGGCGTGGTGAAGGGCTTGATCGCGATGTTGCCGGCGAAGAGTGCGGCGACGAGCGAGCCGGCAACGATCGGCGTCCGCCCGAAGGCGAGTTGGAATTGCAACGGCAGGAGGAACGGCACGGCAGTGATGACAAGCCGGTAAAGGGACCCGGCGGACACCGTGATGCGCAGGGTCGGTACTCGCAGTACCCGTAGTTCGACGAGGGGATACCGGTAGCGCAGCAAGTGCAACACGGCGACGGTGAGCGCGACAGCCGCGACGGCACCGCCGATCGCGACGTGTGCCCAGTTGGTGCCTTGCACCCGGATGCCTTCCATGGCGATGAGTGCCGCCGCGATCCCGGTTCCCAGCGCTGCCAGCCCGCGCCAGTCCAGCGGCGCCGGGTTGGAATGGCCCTTCCCGTGGATCAGTTTGAGCGCGAATAGGAATCCGATTGTGCCGAGGGGGATGTTGGCGATGAAGATCCACCGCCAGGAGCCGAAGGTGGCGACGGCGCCGCCAAGGATAGGTGCGATCACGGGTGCAGCCAGAGCCGGCCAGGTGAGCAGTGCGATGGCGCGAACGAGGTCTCGTTTCTCGGTGGACCGCAGCACGAGTAGCCGTCCGACGGGCACCATGAGGGCGCCGCCGATTCCCTGCACGACGCGCATGGCGACAAGCATTGTGAGCGACATGCTGGCGGCGCAGCCGATCGATGCCAGCGTGAATAGCGCGATGGCCGCGATGAAGACGCGCCGGGTTCCGAATCGGTCGGACATCCACCCGCTGACCGGGATCAGGACGGCAACCGTCACCAGGTAGGCGGTCATCGCGAGGTTGACGTCGAGCGGGTCGACCGTGAACGAGTGGGCGATGAGCGGGATGGCCGGCGTGATGATGGTGGCGTCGAGGATCTCCATGAAGAGGGCGCCCGCCACCAGCAGGGCTACCCCGCGTGGGATCACCACGTCGCGGTCTCCTCAGTTGCAGTGACTGGCCGGCGCTCGGCGAGTCGTCGGGCGCAGATCGGGCGGGTCAGAGGTCCCCTTCGAGGAACTGAGCCCGCCCGAATCCGAAGGTCCAGTCGGCTTTGGTGATCTCGACGACGTCGTCGCTGCGTTCGAATCCGAGATCGGTTTCCAGGGCGACGATGTCGATGCGTACCAGCGGAATTGAACTCACCCCTTCGGAGAGTGCGGTGTCTTGTCACCTGATTTTACGCAGGCCTGATGGTGCAATACTCAGAAGTTGCTGCGGCGTGACTGTGGAGCCAATGCTGGGTCTTCACGATACGGTTTGCCGGCCGCATGGCAGGGCACAGCTCCAGCCGCTCGGGGTGCGGATTACTAAAACTATGCCTCCCACACGACCTCATCGGGCGACTTGTCCGGCCGTAGCCCGCGCCAACTGGGCTGACGCAACCTGCCGTCCGAGGTCCGCTCGCTGTAGCGCACCTCACCCACCAGGGTCGGCTGCACGAATGTCACCCCCTTGGCGTCGGGACCAGAAAGCCGTGTGGTGAACGGGGATTCGTCGGTATGCAGCGGCGCCAGGATCTTCTTGAGCTTGGCCAGCTCCTTCTCGGTGAACCCGGTACCGACCCGCCCGGCGAAGTCCAGCCCACCCGCCACACCATCTGGACTGGGCACCCCGACCAGCAACGCGCCGATCCCGCTGGTGCGTCCGCCCTCACCCGCGCGCCAACCGCCGATGACGACCTCCTGGGTGAGCCACAGCTTGTCCTTGATCCACGACGACGACCGACGCCCCGGCTGGTAGGTGGCGTCCCGCTTCTTGGCGACGACGCCTTCCCACCGGTGCTTTCGGGCGTACTCCAGCGCCTCGGGACCGTCGCCGGGCAGCAGGTCGGGCACGATCAGATCGTCGCGGTCGGCGGCCAGTGCCTCCAGAACCCGGCGCCGGTCACCGTATTTCGCGCGTAGCAGCGACCGGCCATCGAGCTGCAACAAATCAAATGCCCAGAACTCGACGTTGCTACCGGCGGCGCGATTCTGCATGGCCTCGAAGCTCGGTACCCCGGTGCCGTCCAGTGCGACGATCTCGCCGTCGAGGAGGACGTGGTGATCGGCGAGATCGGCTGCCAGCGAGTCGAGTTGGGGAAAGTCGGCGGTGACGTCGCGGCCGCTTCGCGAACGCAGCGACAGCTCGCCGTGATCGGCGTCGACGAGCAGCCGGTAGCCGTCCCATTTCCCCTCGAACGCCCACTGGGTGGCCTTGAGCTTCTCGACCGACCCGTGCGTAGCCAGCATCGGCGCCATGTCCTTGGGCGTAAACGTCGGCTGTTCCTTCATCCGGTGCGCCAGCCAGTTCTTGCCGTCGGTCTGAATCAGCGCGTAACGGCCCGAGACCTTCGAGCCGTGAAGGGTGACGATCACTTCTCCCTTCTCGCCGGAATCGCGGAACTTCTCGGTCTCGTAAGTACCTGAATCCCAGATGATTACGTTGCCGCCGCCGTACTCCCCTGCCGGGATCGACCCCTCGAACGTCGCGTAGTCCAACGGATGGTCCTCGGTGTGTACCGCCAGGTGATTCACCGACGTCGTGTCCGGCAGGTTCTTCGGCACGGCCCACGACACCAGCACGCCGTCGCGTTCGAGGCGGAAGTCGTAGTGCAGTCGGCGGGCGTGGTGTTCCTGGATGACGAAGCGGTCGTTGTTCCCGGCGATGGGCGAGTCGGGCGGCACCGGCTCGGGGGTCTTGCCCGGGTCGCGCATGCGGCGGTAGGTGGTGAGTTTGTCTGCCACCGGCGCGTCTTCGTCCAGTGCGGCGAACAGGTCGCCGTCACGTTCGACGCGCTCCAGCACCTCGTCGAACCGAAGGTGGCGCAGGTCCGGATCCTCCATCTCCGCCCAGGTTCGGGGCGCGGCGACGGTCGGCTGGTCCCTGCCGCGCATCGAGTACGGCGCGATCGTGGTCTTGGCCGAGCTGTTCTGGCTCCAGTCCAGGAACACCTTTCCTTCACGAAGACTGCGGGTCATGGTCGCGGTGACCTTCTTCGGCATCGCCTTCTCGAG
>JAVRPF010000621.1:0-2902 GCA_032162385.1 Mycobacterium sp. | reverse complement strand
CCTCGGCGCGCACATAGGCGGGTGTTCCATTTGCGAGCGCGATCTCGATCTCCACCATCTGCTCAACGCGCTCGACTCCCGGCAGCGCAGCGAGCTGCGCGATGGTGTGGGGCGACACTTTTGCATCGAGCGGGCCCAGTCATTGAATCGCGAGGTCGTCACCACCAGACGGTCGCTTGCCTGCGCCTGTGCCAGATTTGCAGAACCACGATTGATTCCGACGAGGAAGCTCGAGAGCAGCATCGCCACAGCCACCGGTACGGCCACAGCGCCTGCGATCGCAGTCGTTCGTGTCGGATTCGCGCGAAGTCCGGTGAGCGCTACCCTGAACGTCGCACCGCGCGCCCGGGCAGGCGCCAAGCGGGCCATGGAAATGAGTTGCGTGCTGAGATATGCTGCTGCCGTGAGCATTCCGATTACCGTAATGACGACGCCCAAGCCGGACACCGCGGCTTGCCACTGTTCGAGTCCGCCTGACCTCGCTGCGAATCTCGCCGCGAGAACTCCCGATGAACCGAAGGCGAGAAGCGCCACAGCCTTGGGCCAGATGCTTCGTGCTCTGGTGTCCTGTTGCGCAGCGCGGCCGGACAACTCGGAAGCAATCGCGGTTCTCAGCGCTGACAGGCTGGGAGCCGCGGCGGCCAGGATCGCCAGCAGAACACCAATGCCTACTCCCAGCGCCAGGATGCCGGGCTCGACCACGACCGGGGTGTTCACCCCGACGTACAACTGCGTGAGGGTGCTGGCACTCGCCACCACCGGATGTGCGATACCGATGCCGATCAACGCGCCGAGCGTCGACCCGATGACTCCGAGCAACGCAGCTTCAGCGAGCAACCCGGTCACTGCGGACAGCGGCGATGCACCCAGCGCGGCTGCCACGGCGATCTCGTGCCGGCGTTCCTCGATCGACAAGCGGGTGATCTGGGCAATCAGTATGACACCGACGCCCACCGCGATGAGCGCGAAGATCGCCAGCAGCGGCACGAGCACGATGTTGACGTTGAACCCACGATCGGGGTCGCTTCGACTCAGCACGCCGTATCCGGGCCCGAGAGCTTCACGGAGCTGGGCCTGAATTCGAGGTGCCTTGGAGTCGGCGGTAAGCGTTATGTAAGCCATGTCGACCCGGTCGCCTCGGGCGAACTGTGCTTTGGCCGCACTGAGCGGCAATACCACGACCAGACCGTGGTTGACCGTGTCCAGCTGTGAAACGTGCTGCAGCCCAGTTAAAGACACCTGCCCGACGTCGGTCACCAACTTCGACGAAGGATCTAGCGACTTGCTCAGGGTGGTTGATGTGGCCGGTACCGGAGGTTCTTGTCGGCCGGGTGGACATACGGCCGGGTCGATCATCCAGCGCGCCGTACAGTCGATGCCGAGAGCCAGCACGTACGTTTCGCGGTCGCCCGTGCGGACCATGGTGATCGCACGAACGACGGGCACTACCGCAGACACGCCAGGCATTGCGAGGGCGGTTTGCATCGCCTCCGGCGTGACACCGCCTCGGTTGGCCGCCCCGAGAATCCGCATAGGCGCAGGGCCGGCGATGCGGTAACCGACATCCTCGATAGCCTTCGTGACGCTGGTTACTTCGATCATGACGGCGACGACGACGGCCACGCCGCCGCCCAGCGAAATGGCGGCCAACAACGCGCGCAGCGCGTGCCGCCGGAGGGCCCGCAGATTGACGATCCGCAGAACACCGAGGGTTGCAGCTAGTCGCCGGCCAGCCATGCTACGGCGCCACTTGCCGAAGCTCAGTCGCTCGACGGCCGATCCCACGGATGTCGCTCTCGATGCAACCGTCACGGAACGAAATGAGCCGAGGAGCTCCTTCTGCTATCGACAGATCATGGGTGACGAGGACGATCGTCTGTCCTTTTCGTTCAGGGTGCGACGATGGGGCCGTCATCATGATCGCGGCAAGGGCGGCAAGGGCCGCCGGGTCCCGATCGAACCGGCGCTGGTGGAAGTTCTCGAGCGCTATCTGGCTAACCGGGCGACCCGCTGCCCTGCAACCGTCAGACAGCGCTCCCTCGGCAGGGGATTGGCGGTCTGGCCGCCGGCTGCGGCGTTGTTCGTCGGGGCCGATGGCGAACGGATCGCCCGCGGCACGGTGCAATACCGGGTGCTGCGCTTCCGCCGTGCCGGCATCGACGCCGACCCCGCACGCGGCGCACTCATCCACGGGTTGCGCCACACCTTCGCGACCGAGCTCGCCAACTCCGAGGTCGGCATCTACACGCTGATGAAGCTAATCGGCCACGAATCGATGGTGACTTCGCAGCGCTACGTCACTGCAGCCGGTACCGAAACCCGCACTGCCGCAGCCCAGAACAAGCTGTACGACTTATCGGCAAACGATCGCTAATCGAGCAGGCGCCAGCTCTCGTCGCGCGAAGTCCTCCCCCCGCGGGGCTGGGCGCGCTCATCGGACTGTTTCGATACGGGTTCCCGCGAAACTTGTGCCGATTCGACCCAAATACGGTGGAATCGAATATGGAGGGTTGCCAGTAAACTACTACGTACTGCCATGCCAGACAAGGTGTTTGGAGTATTCTGCTCCTAGAGGTCCATAACGATCCGCAGCGCCGCATCAACGCGGCGCATCTCGTCAAAGCTGAGGCATCCGAACTCTTTGGCCGAGTCGACTTGGGTCAACGGCTGCCATCTGCTCCGCAAGCACTCGCGGACGCGGCCAGCAATCTCAGCCGCCACTGCTGACTTCCCTCGTGGTTTGTAGCCGGTGTTCGCTTGCGACAATGCTCGCATGGCCGAACAGAGCATTCGGGTTCGGAAGGTCACGGCCGATCCGGGGCATTCGCACTGGTATGTCGAACGTCTCCGTTCAACGGCGCGGGCCGGTAAGGATGTCGTCGGCGAGGCACGCTTCGTCGAT
>JAVRPF010000620.1:0-7440 GCA_032162385.1 Mycobacterium sp. | reverse complement strand
AGCAGGCCCTCGTCGATCGGCGCGTCCGGATCCAGCCAGCGGTCCCAGTCGCGTTCGCTGATGGTGAGCGGCATCCGGTCGTGGATCTCGGCCAGCGGGCCCGCCGCGTCCGTGGTGATGATGGTGCAGCTCAGCAACGGCGGCGCGTCCTTCGGAGCATCCTTGGGTCGCCAGGTGGACCACAACCCGGCCATGAACAGCAGCTCACCGTCGCCGCCGTACATGTAGAACGGCGTCTTGGGAGCCTTCTTGCCTGCCGCGGTCTCGCCGTTGGGCCGCCACTCGTACCACCCGTCCATGGGGACCAGACACCGCTTGCCCTTGGCGGAGCTGCGGAACGCCGGTGACGTGGCCACCTTCTCGGCGCGGGCGTTGATCAGCAGCGGACCATTGGTGCTCGGTGCACCGTCGTCGCCGCTCTTCACCCACGGCGGGACCAGGCCCCAGCGCATCGACCGCACCCGGCGCGTCGAATCGTCGTCCGGCTCGGCGTGGCGCTTGACCACGCTGCTGATGGTGGTGGTCGGTGCGACGTTGTAGCTGGCCGACGGCGGGTCCTTCTCGCCCGATGTCGCCGCCGTGCTTTCATCGATCGCCTTGATCTTCTCGGCGAGCAAGGCAGGATCGGTCGTCACCGCGAATCGCCCACACATGCCTTCCATGGTTGCAGACATTGCCGACAAGGCAGGATGGATGGCGATGGATCCCCTGGACACCTGGCCGGCGCCATTGGCCGCGGACCCCGTGCGCGCGACGGTGACCGTGCCCGGCTCGAAGTCGCAGACCAACCGGGCGTTGGTACTGGCCGCGTTGGCGACCCCGCAGGGCACCTCGACCGTCAGCGGCGCGCTGCGCAGCCGTGACACCGACCTCATGATCGGAGCGCTGCAGACGCTCGGCGTGTCCCTCGACGGCTCTGGGACCGAACTGTCGGTCGGCGGCGCGATCGACCCCGCGCGGGGCGCGACCATCGATTGCGGGCTGGCGGGCACCGTGCTTCGCTTCGTCCCGCCGGTCGCCGCGCTGGGAACCGAGGTCGTCGCGTTCGACGGCGACGAGCAGGCCCGATCCAGGCCCATCGCCCCCCTGCTCGACGCCTTGCGCACCCTCGGGGTGGCGCTGGACGGCGACGGGCTGCCGTTCCGCGTGCACGGCGGCGGGCCCGTGCCGGGCGGCACCGTCGAGATCGACGCCTCCGCCTCGTCGCAGTTCGTGTCCGGGCTGCTGCTGTCGGGCGCCACCTTCGCAGCCGGGCTGACCGTGATCCACACCGGCGAATCGGTGCCCTCGGCGCCGCACGTCGCGATGACGGTGTCGATGCTGCGCGCGGCGGGCGTCGACGTCGACGACTCTCAGGGCAACCGGTGGCGCGTCCCGCCGGGCCCGGTTGCGGCGCGGCACTGGGTCATCGAGCCCGACCTGTCCAATGCCGTGCCGTTCCTGGCCGCGGCGATCGTCACCGGCGGAGCGGTGCGGGTGCCGGGCTGGCCACGGATCAGCGTGCAGCCCGCCGACGCCATCACCGAGTTGCTCGAGAAGATCGGTGCGGTTGTCCTGCACACGGATTCATACCTCGAGGTGGCCGGACCCGAGAGCTTCGACGGCTTCGACGCCGACCTGCACGACGTCGGCGAGTTGACCCCGTCCGTCGCGGCGATCGCCGCGCTGGCCGCGCCAGGGTCGGTGTCCAGGTTGAGCGGCATCTCCCATCTGCGGGGCCACGAGACCGACCGGTTGGCTGCGCTGACCGCGGAGATCAACCGCCTGGGCGGTCAGTGCGAGGAGTCCGAGGACGGGCTTGCGATTACGGCGCGGCCGCTGCACGGCGGCGTCTGGCGCTCGTATGCGGACCATCGGATGGCGACGGCCGGTGCCATCATCGGGCTGCGGGTGGTCGGCGTCGCAGTCAAGGACATCGCTACCACCGCCAAGACGCTGCCCGACTTTCCGCGGATGTGGGCGGACATGCTGACCGGGCAGGTGCCCGAGATCCGTTGAAGGAACACGAATACGACGAGTCCGATGTCCGGGTGCGCCCGGGCAGGGGCTCGCGGCCGCGGACCAAGACCCGACCCAATTACGCCGCCGCTCAGGAGGCGATGGTGGTCACCGTTGACCGAGGCCGGTGGGGTTGCGCCCTGGGCGGTGACCCGGACCGGGTGATCACCGCGATGCGGGCGCGGGAACTCGGCCGGACCCCGATCGTCGTCGGCGACGAAGTGGACGTCGTCGGCGACCTGTCCGGGCAGCAGGACACCCTGGCCCGCATCGTCCGGCGCGGCGAGCGCCGAACATTGTTGCGCCGCACCGCCGATGACACCGATCCCACCGAGCGGGTGGTGGTCGCCAACGCCGACCAGTTGTTGATCGTGGTCGCACTGGCCGATCCTCCCCCGCGGACCGGATTCGTCGAGCGGGCGCTGATCGCCGCGTACGCCGGTGGGCTGACGCCGATCCTGTGCCTGACGAAGACCGACCTGGCGCCGCCCGAGCCGTTCGCGGCCCAGTTCGCCGGGCTGGACCTGATCGTGGTGACTGCCGGGCGCGACGCCTCGTTGGACGTCATCACCGACCTGCTCGCCGGCAAGTCGACGGTGCTGCTCGGCCACTCCGGTGTCGGGAAGTCGACACTGGTGAACCGCATCCTGCCGCTGGCGCATCGGGCCACCGGCGTGGTGTCGGGCGTCGGCAAGGGCAAGCACACGTCGTCCCAGTCGGTGGCGCTGCCGTTGCCGGACTCGGGCTGGATCATCGACACCCCGGGCGTTCGGTCGTTCGGCCTGGCCCACATCGCGCCCGACGACGTGATGCAGGCCTTCTCCGATCTCGCCGAGGCCATCCAGGACTGCCCGCGCGGGTGCGGCCATCTCGGCCCGCCCGCCGACCCGGAATGTGCGCTGGACTCGCTGACCGGTCCGGCGGCGGACCGGGTGGTCGCCGCCCGGCGGTTGTTGGCAGCCATGGCGGAGGGCTGATGGACTTCCTGACGCACACCCGCGACGGGTACGACGCCACCGCGTCGGCTACGCGGCATACTTCGACAGCTACCTCGACGGCAAGCCGATCGAGCGCGCGATGCTCGTTGCCTTCGCCGGCCTGGTGCAGGCGACGGGTAACCGCGCCGTTGCCGACGTCGGTTGCGGCACCGGCATCGCGACCGCGATGTTGCACGACGCCGGCGTCGTCCCCACCGGTATCGACCTGTCTCTTAACATGATCGAGCTGGCCCGACAACGCAACGCCGGCCTCGAGTTCTCCGTTGGCTCGATGACCGATCTGGATCTGCCCGACGATGCCTTCGGTGGTGTCTGCGCGTGGTACTCGACCATCCACGTGCCGGATGAATACCTGCCGCTGGCGTTCTCGGAGTTTCACCGGGTGCTCGCCCCCGGCGGCTTCGTCCTGCTGGCATTCCAGGTCGGCGACCGTCCACGCCATCTGACCGAGGCGTTCGGCACGCCCGTCGACCTCTTGTTTCACCGCCGACGGCCCGCTGACGTCGCATCGGAGCTGGCGGTGGCCGGCCTCCAGGTGTACGCCCAGACAGTGCGCGAAGCGGACGACGACGGCATGGAGTCGACGCCCCAGGCCGTTCTGATTGCCCGAAAGATCTGATTGCGCGCAGGACCGATCTTGCTCGTTAACTTGACTAATGGTTAAATGCGCTAAGTATTGATGACGAGCGCGGAGGCGTGCATGGAACGGACACACGACGACACCTGGGACCTCGCGACCAGCGTGGGGGCCACGGCGACGATGGTGGCGGCGGGCCGCGCCCGCGCGACCAACGCCGCCCGGCCCCTGATCGACGACCCGTTCGCCGAACCACTGGTGCGTGCCGTCGGCATCGACTTCTTCACGCGGTGGGCCACCGGCGAATCTGACGTGGCCGTCCGACACCGTGGTCTACGAGATCGATCTTCCGGACGTGCTCTCGTTCAAGGCCGCAACGCCGGCGGAGATGAACGCCGCACCCACGGCTGACGTCCGCACGGTGCCGATCGACCTCCGCCGAAGGCCTGCTGCCGTTCCTGCCCGCCGACGCTCAGGATCAACGCATCGCACAGAACTTCGCGCTGTTCGACTTCGAGCTGACCCACGCCGACGTCAGGGCGATCAGCGCACTGGACCGGGTGAGCCGGGCCGGATCGGCCCCAACCCCGACACCTTCGACCTGATCCCCGACTGATCGGCTTCACGCCGACCCCGATTGCGTTGGCAGGTGGGGCTAGGCCGCCAGGTCGGCTCGCCCGGCGCGCTTGGCCGCACGCTTCGCGGCTTGCTTGTCACGGCGCCACGTCCGCACCGTAGCAACCGCAGAGTTCAGGCCACGGCGGCGGCCGGTATCGGGATCCGTTGTGCCGTAGCCCGGTCCGAGCTCCTCGAACATCCGCTCGCTGCGGGTCTCCGGAGCGTCGTCGCGGGTGTCCCGCAGATACTTGTCCGGCAGCGACAGCTTGGCGATGGTGCGCCACGTCTTGCCGTACTGCACCGCGAAAGAGCCGGTGGTGTAAGGCAAGTCGTACTTGTGGCAGATCTCCTTGACCCGCACCGCGATCTCGTGTAGCCGGTTGCTCGGCAGGTCCGGGTAGAGGTGGTGCTCGATCTGGTGGCACAGGTTGCCGCTCATGAACCGCAGCAACCAGCCACCCTCGAAGTTGGCGCTGCCCAGCATCTGCCGCAGGTACCACTGACCCTTGGTCTCGCCGACCATGTCGGTCTTGGTGAACTTGTCTGCGCCGTCGGGGAAGTGGCCGCAGAAGATCACCGCGTTCGCCCAGACGTTGCGGATCACGTTGGCCACCGCGTTGGCCTTCAGCGTCGACTTGAAGGTGGCGCCGGGTGACAGCGAGGTCACCGCCGGCCATGCGATGTAGTCCTTGGCCACCTGATGGCCGGCCTTGACGCCGAACTCACGCACGCGAACCAGCGTGGCCTCGCGGTCATCGCGGCCCCTGGAGATCTTGCCGAGTTCCAGGTGCTGCAACCCGACTCCCCATTCGAAGCCGATCGCAAGCAGCGTGTTGAACAGCAAGTTGCCGTAGAGATTGAACGGCTTCCACCGCTGATCGCGGGTGACCCGGATGACGCCGTAGCCCACGTCGTCGTCCATGCCGAGGATGTTGGTGTACTTGTGGTGCATGAAGTTGTGGGTGAACCGCCAGTGCTTGGACGCGCCGCTCATGTCCCACTCCCACGTCGAGGAGTGAATCTCGGGATCGTTCATCCAGTCCCACTGGCCGTGCATGACGTTGTGGCCGATCTCCATGTTCTCGATGATCTTGGAGACGCCCAATGTCACGGTGCCTGCCCACCACGCCGATCGGCGTGAGCTGGCGGCCAGCATCAGGCGGCCCGCCACCTCGAGAGCTCGTTGCGCGGCGATGGTGCGACGGATGTAGCGCGAGTCGCTTTCCCCGCGGGAGTCTTCGATGTCCTGGCGGATCGCATCAAGCTCTACAGCCAGATTCTCGATGTCGGCATCGGTCAAGTGCGTGAATGCCGGAACGTCGGTAATAGCCATCGTTTCAGCCTCCTTTCGTTACCTACGCTAGCGTAACCTACGTCAGCGTAGGTTACCAGCCAGTAAAGGTTAGACGTCCAGTACACAGTCGCCAGACGCTGCGGAAATGCAGGTCTGAATACGACTGCCCGGTTCGTGCTCGGTGCCGCTACGTAGGTCGCGGACGTGCCCGTCGACCAGCGCCACGACGCATGACTGGCAGATGCCCATCCGGCAGCCGAACGGCATCCGGATACCTACGCTCTCCCCCGCATCCATGAGGGGCGTCGCTGCGTCCACTGTCACCGCTTTCCCGCTCCGCGCGAATTCAACCGTCCCGCCCTGGCCGTGCACGGCGGCTCGCGTCGCCGCGAACCGTTCCAGGTGCAGGCGCTCGCCGATGCCCGCCGCCGACCACTGCCGGTGCGCGGCGTCGAGCATTCCCTCTGGACCACACGCCCAGGTCTGGCGGTCGCGCCAGTCCGGCACTTCGTCGTCGAGCCGGGACAGATCGAGTCGGCCGTCGGTCCGCGTGGCGCGGAGCCGCACCTGGTAACCGTCGTGCGCGTCCCCCAACTGGGCCAGCTCCGCGCCGAACATCACGTCGGATTCCGTTGGCGCCGAATGCACGTGGATGATGTCGCCGATCTGCTTTCGACGGGCCAGCGTGCGCAGCATGGACATGACCGGCGTGATGCCCGACCCTGCCGTGAGAAACAGCACGGACGCCGGGGCCGGATCCGGCATGACGAAGTTGCCCTGCGGGGCAGCCAGTCGCACGACGGTGCCCGGCAAGAGGCCGCCGACCAGATGGCTGGACAGAAAGCCCTCGGGCATCGCCTTGACGGTGATCGTGATGGTTCGCGCAGCTCGACCCGATGTCGCCGCCGGGGCGGCTCCGGCGACGGGACTCGAGGTCAATGAGTAGGACCGCCACCGCCAGCGGCCGTCCATCAGCACCCCTATGCCGACGTACTGACCCGGTTCGTAGTCGAAGGAGAAGCCCCACCCCGGCTTGATCACCAGCGTGGCCGAATCCTCGGTCTCGCGGCGCACCTCCAGGACCCGGCCGCGCAACTCGCGGGCCGACCACAACGGGTTGGCGAGTTTCAGGTAGTCGTCGGGCAGCAGTGGTGTGGTGATGCGTGCCGCGATCGAACGCAGCGCGTGCCAGCCGGGGTGTCGATCCGCACCCGCGAGGGCGGGTCGGACGGTGTCGGCGACGTTGGCGGAGATCTTGATGCTGTTCTTGGCCATGGAGGCTCCTGATCACATGTCGCGATTTTCAGGGGCCGGAGTCTGGGGCCCCCTCGATCAAACCTACGGTACCGTAACCTACGGCTTGGTAGCCAGCCGTCAGAGCAGATCGAGCAAAAACGGCAGCTCCTGGCTGGCGTACCAGGCGAGGTCGTGGTCCTGGGCGTCACCGACGGTGAACTCGGCGTCCTCGTCGCCCAGATCGGCCGAATCGATGGCGTCGATCGCCGCCAGCACGGCCAGCTCGGCCGCCGCATTGTCGAGATAGGTGGCGACCACGTCGGCGGTCCCGACCGGACCCGCCAGACGCACCACCGCGTCGTCGAGATCGGGCCGGGCGGTGGCGCCGTCCACCTCCGCAACGAGGACGGCCCGCCGGGGCGGCAAGCCGCCGATACCACTCCCCTCGGCCGCCAGCAGTCGCAATGAGGCCAACGCGGCCTCGCGCAATGCGACCTCGGCGAGTTCGTCCTCGTCACCCTCGAAGTACGACTCCCGCAGCGTGGGGGTGACCGCGAAGGCGGTTCCGCTGCGCGCATGTATCGATCCGTCCGCGACGAGCTTCTGCAACATGGTCAGGGTCGCCGGGATGTAGACACGCACCAGGCGACTGTAGCGGCACTACTCGCGATCGCCGATCAACGTGGCGACATGATCGTCCACGTAGGTCGACAGTTCGC
>JAVRPF010000619.1:0-8125 GCA_032162385.1 Mycobacterium sp. | reverse complement strand
CGCCCGGCCTGCCGATCACGCGGTGCACGGCGTCGAAGTGTCCGGTGGCGGCGACACCCGGGGTCACCCGCCACTTGCCGCGCAGGTTGTCCAGTGCCCACGCCGCCGCGCCCGTCTGGCCCTCGGCCTTGGTGTACACCGACTTCTGCGCGCGCCTGCCGAAGATGATGAACGCCACCAGGGCGCCGAGCACCA
The DNA here is from genome assembly GCA_032162385.1 of Mycobacterium sp. GTDB lineage: Bacteria > Actinomycetota > Actinomycetes > Mycobacteriales > Mycobacteriaceae > Mycobacterium. The sequence goes on along the minus strand of JAVRPF010000619.1, from coordinate 7,930 downwards.
CACCGAGCGGGATCAGCGTCACCATAGTGAACGTGCTGCCGCTGAACACCCCGGCGACCACCGCCGCGGCGACGATCAGCACGAACGCGCCGATCATGTACGGCAGCAGCCGCTTGTCTTCCTTGCGCTGCATCTGGAACGCCTGCCACAGCTGGCTGCGGCGCTGCTTGGACGCCGCCTTGCGGGTGGCCTTCGCCTCGGCCTTGGCGGCCTTGCTGGCGGCGGGCTTGCTGGATTTCGCCATTGTGTCAGGATACGGGTGGGCTGCTCTTTATCCGCACATGCGCTGCTGCTGCGTACAGCCGACCGGCCCGGTAGGACGAACGCACCAGCGGTCCGGCCAGGACTCCGGCGAAGCCGAGTTCCTCGGCGAACCGTGCGTGCTCGACGAATTCCTCGGGCTTGACCCACCGCTCCACCGGATGGTGGCGCACCGTTGGCCGCAGGTACTGCGTGATGGTGACGATGTCGCAGCCCGCTTCGTGCAGATCCGTCAGCGCGGCGTTCACCTCATCGGGCGTCTCGCCCATGCCAAGGATCAGGTTGCTCTTGGTCACCAGGCCGTAGTCGCGCGCCGCGGTGACCACGTCGAGGCTGCGCTGATAGCGGAACGCCGGGCGGATTCGCTTGAAGATCCGCGGCACCGTCTCGACGTTGTGCGCCAACACTTCCGGGCGCGTCTCGAAGACCGTCCGGAGCTGTTCGGGGATGCCGCTGAAGTCCGGGATCAGCAACTCGACACCGGTGTTCGGATTGAGTGCCTTGATCTGTCGCACCGTCTCGGCGTAGAGCCACGCGCCGCCGTCGGGCAGGTCGTCGCGGGCCACGCCGGTGACGGTCGAGTACCGCAGCCCCATTGCCTGCACGCTCTCCGCGACCCGCCGGGGCTCGTCGCGGTCCAGGTCGGCGGGCTTGCCCGTGTCGATCTGGCAGAAGTCGCACCTCCGGGTGCACTGTTCGCCGCCGATGAGGAAGGTCGCCTCGCGGTCCTCCCAGCACTCGTAGATGTTGGGGCAGCCGGCCTCCTCGCAGACCGTGTGCAGGCCTTCCCGGCGTACCAGGGCCTTGAGCTCCTTGTATTCGGGGCCCATCTTCATCGTGGTCTTGATCCACGGGGGCTTGCGCCCGATCGGGACCTCGGCGTTGCGGACCTCGAGGCGCAACAGCTTGCGGGTTCCTGGATCGACGCTCACATCGTCGATGCTAGCGCCGCGCGTCCGTCGAGGGTGTCCCGGACGGCGTCGGCGACGTGTTCGGCCACGTCGTCGACGCTGACCCGGCGGCCGAGTTCGGCGCTCAGCGAGGTCACGCCTGCGTCGACGATCCCGCACGGCACGATCGCCGAGAACGCGTCGAGGTCGCAATCGCAGTTCAGCGCGAAGCCGTGCAGTGTCGTCGCGCGGGCCACCCGGATGCCGATCGCGGCGATCTTGCGGGCCGGCCGACCGTCCTGACCGGGCACCCACACCCCGGACCTGCCCTCGACCCTGCCGGTCGCCAGCCCGAGCGAGGCGCACACCGCGATCAGCGAATCCTCAAGGCGGCGAACGAACTTCACCACGTCCATCGGCTGGGCCAGCCCGATGATCGGATAGCCGACCAGCTGACCGGGGCCGTGCCAGGTGATCTTGCCGCCGCGGTCGGTGTCGATCACGGGGCAGCCGTCCACCGGTCGCTCGTCGGGCTCGGTGCGCTTGCCCGCGGTGTATACCGGCGGATGCTCGAGCAGCAGCAGGGTGTCGGGGCCGCCGGCGATTCGTGCCTCGGCCAGGTCGCGCTGCAGCTGCCAGGCGCTGGAGTAGTCGACGGTGCCCAACCGGCGCACGTCCAGGGGCGTGATCGCTGACCGAACCGATGCTGCCGCCACGGGTTCGACGGTACTCGGCACCGACCTACGTGTCCTTGGGAGCGGTGACGTAGGCCAGCGCCTCGCCGATGGTGTTGTGGTGGAACTCGAATCCGGCCCGCTCGAGTGCCGCCGGGATTGCCCGCTGCCCGCCGAGCAGACCTTCGTCGGCGAATTCGCCGAGCACGGTGCGCAACACGAACCCGGGCGCCAACAGGGCGGTCGGTCGGTTCAAGGCCCGGCCGAGTGCGGCGGTGAACTCGGCGTTGGTGACCGGTGCGGGTCCGGTCAGGTTCACCGGGCCGGCCATGTCGTCGTGACCGATGGCGAACAGCAGCGCCCGTACTTCGTCCTCGAGGCTGATCCACGGCACGTACTGCTTGCCGTTGCCGAGGCGGGCGCCCAATCCCAGCGAGAACAGCGGCCTGATGCGGCTCAGGATGCCACCGGCGGGTGACAGCACCAGACCGGTGCGCAGCAGCACCACCCGCGTGCCCGACTGCCGGGCTGCCTCCGTCGCCGCCTCCCAGTCCTCGCACAGTCCGGCCAGGAAGCCGCGTCCTGGCGGCGCCGTCTCGTCGACGACTCGGTCACGGGTGTCGCCGTAGAAACCGACAGCGCTGGCGTTGACGAGCGCGGGCACACCCGCTCCGATGACGGCGGTCGACAGCACCTCGGTTGGCCCGATGCGGCTGTCGCGCAGACTCTGCTTGAAGGCACCCGACCAGCGCTTGGCTCCGATGCTGACCCCGCAGAGGTTCACCACGGCGTCGACCCCTCGCAGTGCGTCCGAGTCGAACTCACCGGTGTCGGGGTTCCAGAACATCTCGTCGGCGCTCGACGGTGCCCGCCGGACGATCCGCAACACGCGGTGGTCGGCCGCGCGCAGGGCGGACGTCAAGGCCGAGCCGATCAGTCCGGAGGAACCCGCGATCGCTATCACGGCATTGGCCACAGTGGCGTCTAAAGACCCAGGTCGGCGTCGAACGCCGCCTCTTCGAGTCGACGCTTGATGGTGGTCAGGAAGCGTCCTGCGTCCGCGCCGTCGATCAGCCGGTGGTCGTAGGTCAGGGGCAGGTAGCACACCGAACGGACGCCGATCGATTCGTTGCCGTTGTCGTCGACGACTACGCGGGGCCGCTTGACGATCGCTCCTGTGCCCAGCATCGCCGCCTGCGGCGGCACCAGGATGGGAGTGTCGAACAAGGCGCCCTGGCTACCGATGTTGGTGATCGTGAAGGTGCCACCCGACAGTTCGTCCGGCTTGAGGTTGCCCGACCGGGCACGCGCCGCGATGTCGGCGATCGCCCTGGCCAGGCCGCCCAGGGACAGATCGCCTGCGTTGTGCACCACGGGGGAGAGCAGACCCTGTTCGGTGTCGACCGCGAAGCCGAGGTGTTCGGCGTCGAAGTAGGTGATCTCCTTGCTGTCCTCGTCGTAGCTCGCGTTGACGTTCGGGTGCGCCTTGAGGGCGTCGACCACGGCGACCGCGAAGAACGGCAGGTACGTCAGGTTCACGCCTTCGCGTTCGGCGAAGCTCGCCTTGGCTCGGGCCCGCAGCGCCACGATCTTGGTCAGATCGACCTCGTGGGTCTGCGTCAATTGCGCGGTGGTCTGCAGACTTTCGCGGGTCTTCTTGGCCGTGATCTGCCGGATCCGGTTGGCCTTTTGGGTAGTTCCGCGCAGATGCGCCAGCGCGGCCGCGGGGGCAGGTGCTGAAGGTGTGGCCGCCTTCGCCGCCGCGGGAGCGGGTGCCGACGGTGCGGGTGTCTTCTTGGCCTCAGCCGCCGCCAGCACGTCCTGTTTGCGGATGCGGCCGCCCACGCCGGTGCCCTTGACCGAGGCCAGGTCGATGCCGTTCTCTCCGGCCAACTTCCGGACCAGGGGCGTGACGTACGGGCTGCCGTCGGTGCCACCTGAATCCGACGGCGCCGCCGCGGCGGGCGCGGCGGGCTCGGGCTTCGGTTCCGGTTTGGGCTCGGGCTTGGGTTCGGACTTCGGCTCGGGCTTGGGTTCCGGTTTTGGTTCGGCCTTGGGCTCGGGCTTCGGTTCGGGCTTGGCCGCCGGGGCCGAGCCCGCGGCGCCGATCTTGGCCAGTTCGCCGCCGACGGCGACGGTGTCGTCCTCCTCCGCGGTGATCGACACCAACGTGCCCGCCACCGGCGAGGGGATCTCCGTGTCGACCTTGTCCGTGGACACCTCCACCAGCGGCTCGTCGACCTCGACGCTGTCGCCGACCTTCTTGAGCCAGCGCGTGACGGTGCCCTCGGTGACCGACTCGCCCAGTTCGGGCATCACCACCGGGGTCGAGTCGCCGCCCCCGTCGGCGGCGGGCGCCGGTGCGCTCTCGGCCTCCGGCTCGGCTGCCTGCTGCGGCTCGGGTTCGGGTTCGGGTTCGGGTTCGGGTTCCGGTTCAGGTTCCGGTGCGCTCTCGGGCTCCTTCTCCGCGGCAGGAGCCTCGCCGCCGCTCTCGCCGGCCTCGCCGATCAACCCCAGATCGCCGCCGATCTCGACAGTGTCATCCTCGTGGGCGATGATCTTGGTGAGCACGCCCGCGACCGGCGACGGAATCTCGGTGTCGACCTTGTCGGTCGACACCTCCAGCAGAGGCTCGTCGACCTCGACGGTGTCGCCCTCCTGCTTTAGCCACCGGGTGACAGTCCCTTCCGTGACGCTCTCACCGAGTGCGGGCATCTGGACGGAGATGGCCATGTGTGTTGACTCCCTCGAACGGTCGTTCGGCACCTGTCGAATGTCGGCCCCCATCCTGTCATGTCCGTGCGCGTCGGTCGCCGCTGACCGGTGGACTATTCGCTCTGGCACTATCGAAAGAGGCGGTACAGAACCCATCCCGGAAACACGCCACCAGCACACCGAAGGGAGTCACGCCGAGTTGGGACTCTTCGACAGGTTTCGCCGTCGCGGTTCCAAGCGCGCCGACGGCCGTGACCCTGCCGCCGATCTGACGTATCTGCGGCAGTGGGTCACCGATCACCATGGCGTGGAGGCGTTCGTCGAACCCAAGACCACCGTCACCGAGGTGACTGTGGTGCTGGTCGCCGCCGACGGCGAATGGACCCGTCGCCGCGCGGGCGGCGACTCCGGTGCCCGCAAGCTCAGCGACCGGCTCAACATCCCCGTCTACGACGTGCAGAAGGTGGGCTATCCGCAACGGATGCGCGACTACGACGCCCGCCAACGCATCGAACGCAAACGCGAACTGCGCCGCGAACTCGAAGACGGCTGACCTTCGCCGCGCAGCCGTTAGTGCCTACCCCTGGTTTGCGATGTCCTCGAGTACGGCGAACATCGTGCGCGTCGGCACCCCGGTGCCGCCCTTGCCGGTGTAACCCCACGGCCCGCCGGTGTTATAGGACGGGCCTGCGATGTCGATGTGCGCCCACTGCACGCCGTCGGCGACGAACTCGCGCAGGTACACGCCTGCGACCAGCATGCCCGCGTATCTGGAACCGCTGACGTTGGCCAGGTCGGCGACCGTCGACTTGAGATCGTCCTTGAGTTCCTCGGGCAGCGGCATCGGCCAGGCGTTCTCGCCGACGCCCTGCGACAGAGCCGCGACGCGGTCGCGGAACTCGTCGCTGCCCATCACGCCCGGGGTGCGCCCACCGAGTGCGACCGTCTGCGCGCCGGTCAGCGTCGAGGTCTCGATCAGGTAGTCGGGGTCGTCCTCGCACGCCCGCACGATCGCGTCGGCCAGGATCAACCGGCCCTCGGCGTCGGTGTTGAGCACCTCCACCGTGATGCCGCCGTACTGCGTCAGCACGTCGCCCGGTCGCTGCGCGGTGGACGACGGCATGTTCTCGGCCATCGGAACGGTGGCCACCACGTCGATCGGCAGCTCCTGCTTGGCGGCCAGCACCACGGTGGCGATGACCGCAGCGGCCCCGCCCATGTCGGAGGTCATCTGGTGCATGTTGGCGGCCGGCTTGATCGAGATGCCGCCGGTGTCGAACGTGATGCCCTTGCCGACCAGCGCCACCTTCTTGACCTTCTTCGACTTGCCCTTCGCCCGGTAGGTCAGGCGGACCAGCCGTGGCGGACGCGACGATCCCTTGCCGACGCCGACCACTCCGCCGTAGCCGGCCTCGTCGAGCGCCTTGTCGTCGAGGACCTCGACGTCCAGCCCCACTGACTCACCCAAAGCCTTTGCACGCTTGGCGAACTCGGCCGGGAACAGGTGGCTGGGCGGGGTATTGACCAGATCGCGGGCAGTGGCCACCGCCGTGGCGATGTCGGTCGCGCGCGCCGCCGCGGCCTTGGCGCCCTTCGCACTGGAGAGAACGGTGATGTCGGCCAGTCCCGGTTCCTTGGGAGCCGTCTTGGCGCTGCGGAAGTCGATGAACCGGTAGGCGCCGAGGATCAGTCCCTCGACCGCGGCCTCCAGGTCGACCCCGGACAAGGTGGTGACGACCGCCTCGGTGCCGGACAGGGAGCGGGCGGCCACGCCCGCTGCCCGTCGGATCACGTCGGCAGGCCACTCGTCGACCGCCTTGCCAAGGCCGATCGCCAGCACGCTGGACACCGGCAACGACGGCGCCACCACGCGGGTGACCTCGTCGGTGCCGCCCTTTGCGCCGAGTGCCTTCAGGGCCACCTCGATCTCGCCGACGGCCTCGGCATCGAGGAAGGGGTTCGACACGACCGCCGCGGTGTCGTCGTCACTCGTGGCCACGGGGACGATCAGCACCGCCGAGGCCACGCGGCGCTTCGGCAGGGTGGCGGACACGGTGACGGCAGGGGACTGGTAGCCGGGAGGGGTGCTCACAGAGGTTGAGCCTAGTCATCGCGGTGCCGGTCCGGCGGGGCAGGAGCGAAGCGACTCGGGGGGAGTTAGTGTGGGTCGCCGTGAGTGACAACCTGCTGGCGGGTCCGCTCGAGGACCGGCACCGCGACCTCGGGGCGAGCTTCGCCGAATTCTCCGGCTGGCTGATGCCCTTGTCCTATGCGGGAACGGTCAGCGAACACAACGCCACGCGGTCCGCCGTCGGGCTGTTCGACGTCAGCCACCTCGGCAAGGCCCGGGTGCGGGGGCCGGGAGCGGCGCAGTACGTCAACTCCGCGCTCACCAACGACCTCGGCCGGATCGGACCGGGTAAGGCGCAATACACCTTGTGCTGCAACGATTCCGGCGGAGTCATCGACGACCTGATCGCGTACTACGTCTCCGACGACGAGATCTTCCTGGTGCCCAACGCCGCCAACACGCCAGCCGTCGTGGCCGCCCTGGCCGAGCGGGCGCCCGCCGGGCTGACGATCACCGACGAGCACCGCTCGTACGCCGTGCTGGCCGTGCAGGGTCCGAAGGCCGCCGAGGTGGTGGCCCGCCTGGGGCTCCCGACCGACATGGACTACATGGGCTACGCCGACGCCGAGTTCTCCGGTGTCCCCGTCCGGGTGTGCCGCACCGGCTACACCGGCGAACACGGTTACGAGCTGCTGCCGTCCTGGGACCGCGCGCAGGTGGTGTTCGACGCCCTGATCGAGGAGGTCACGTCCGCAGGTGGGCAGCCTGCGGGTCTCGGCGCCCGCGACACCCTGCGCACCGAGATGGGCTATCCGCTGCACGGGCACGAACTCTCGCTCGACATCTCGCCGCTGCAGGCCCGCTGCGGATGGGCGATCGGATGGCGCAAGGACGCGTTCTGGGGTCATGACGCGCTGAGGAGCGAAAAACAGGCCGGCCCGCGCCGATTGCTCCGCGGGTTGCGTGCCGTCGGCCGGGGAGTGCTGCGCGCCGACATGACGGTGCTGGCCGACGATCGGCCGGTCGGGGTGACGACCTCGGGAACCTTCTCTCCGACACTGAAACTCGGTATCGCGCTGGCCCTGATCGACACCGATGCCAGCATCGTCGACGGCCAGCTCGTCGCGGTCGACCTGCGTGGCAAGCCGCTGGAATGCGAGGTCGTCGCGCCCCCGTTCGTGAAGGCCAAAACTCGGTAGTCACGGGTTATACAATCGCCACATGACCGACGGCCCCCTCGAGTTCACGCTTGCCCGCAATGCGACTCCGGCAAGCGACGAGGTACGTGCCGACATCCTGCGTGATCCCGGTTTCGGACG
>JAVRPF010000618.1:0-3270 GCA_032162385.1 Mycobacterium sp. | reverse complement strand
TGCCGCCGGGCTCGACGGCCACGATGCGGTCCCGGTAGGTGCCGTCGGTGGTGGGCTCGGTCGCTGTCATGGGTACACCGTGGTCTGCACGGCCCCTGCCCGCAACCGGAATCGCCCAGACGGTCCTGTCAGGACGTCGTGGTGGGACGACCCGCCGGCGTCAGTCGAACTCGGGTGCCTCGTGGCGCGTGCGCTTGAGCTCGAAGAAGTGCGGGTAAGACGCGAAGATCACCGACGCGTCCCACAGCTTGCCGGCTTCCTCGCCGCGCGGGATCCGCGACAGCACTGGGCCGAAGAACGCAACGTCGTTGACGTGGATGGTCGGGGTGCCGACGTCGTCGCCGACCGCGTCCATGCCCTCGTGGTGGCTCTTGCGCACCGCGTCGTCGAACTTGTCGCTGGTGGCCGCCTCGGCCAGCTCGGCCGGCAACCCGACGTCCTCAAGCGACTTCGCGATGACGTCGTCGAAGTCCTTGTTGCCCTCGTTGTGGATCTTGGTGCCCATCGCGGTATAGAGCGGCGCGAGGATCTCGGGGCCCTTGGCCTGTTCGGCGGCGATGGCGACGCGCACCGGCTTCCATGCCTCCTTGAGACGTTCGCGGTACTCCTCGGGCAGATCCTTGTTCTCGTTGAGCACGGCGAGGCTCATCACGTGGAAGTTCACCTCGATGTCGCGGACCTTCTCGACCTCCAGGATCCAGCGGGACGTGATCCAGCACCAGGGGCACAGCGGGTCGAACCAGAAACCGGCTTGGTCCTTCTTGGCCATTGACAGATCCTCTCGGCAGGTAGTGGGACAGAGCTCCGTCCAACACAACTTCGCACGCCCGGTCTGTGTTCCCGGCCGGCGGCTAAGGTTGGACGACGTGGCACTTCCCAACCTAACTCGCGACCAGGCCGCCGAGCGTGCGGCACTCGTTACCGTCGATGCCTACCGCATCGTGCTCGACCTCACGGACGGCGACGGCGCCCCGAGCCAACGCACCTTCCGGTCCACGACCACCGTCGAGTTCTCCGCGCTCGCGGGCGCGGACACGGTTCTCGACATCGCCGCCGACGCCATTCATGGCGCGACGCTCAACGGGGTTGACATCGACGTGTCGGCCTACGACGAGGCCACCGGCGTTCCGCTGGTCGGGTTGGCCGAGCACAACGTCGTCGTCGTCGACGCCGACTGCCTGTACTCCAACACCGGCGAGGGACTGCACCGCTTCGTCGACCCCGTCGACGACGAGGTGTACCTGTACTCACAGTTCGAAACCGCCGACGCCAAGCGGATGTTCGCGTGCTTCGACCAGCCCGACCTGAAGGCGACGTTCGACGTCAGCGTCACCGCGCCCGCGCACTGGCAGGTGGTCTCCAACGGCGCCGCGGTGTTGGACGAGCCGTCCGGCAACGAGTCCGTGCGCACCTTCGCGACCACGCCGCGGATGAGCACCTACCTGGTCGCTCTCATCGCGGGGCCCTACGCGCGCTGGGACGACGTGTACTCCGACGAGCACGGCAAGATCCCGCTGGGCATCTTCTGCCGCGGGTCGCTGAAGGAGTTCATGGACGCCGAGCGGCTGTTCACCGAGACCAAGCAGGGTTTCGGCTTCTATCACGCCAACTTCGGCGTGCCGTATGCGTTCGGCAAGTACGACCAGCTGTTCGTGCCGGAGTTCAACGCGGGCGCGATGGAGAACGCGGGCGCGGTGACGTTCCTGGAGGACTACGTCTTCCGCAGCAAGGTGACCCGCTACAGCTACGAGCGTCGCGCCGAGACCGTGCTGCACGAGATGGCGCACATGTGGTTCGGCGACCTGGTCACCATGCAGTGGTGGGACGATCTGTGGCTCAACGAGTCGTTCGCGACGTTCGCCTCGGTGCTGTGCCAGGCCGACGCCACCGAGTACAAGCAGGCCTGGACGACGTTCGCCAACGTCGAGAAGTCGTGGGCGTACCGGCAGGATCAGCTGCCGTCGACGCACCCCATCGCGGCCGACATCCCCGACCTGCACGCCGTGGAGGTGAACTTCGACGGCATCACCTACGCCAAGGGCGCCAGCGTGCTCAAGCAGCTGGTCGCCTACGTCGGGCTGGAGGCATTCCTCGCCGGGTTGCGGGACTACTTCCGCGACCACGCCTACGCCAACGCCACGTTCGGCGATCTGCTTGGCGCGCTGGAGAAGTCGTCGGGCCGTGACCTCTCGCAGTGGGGCCGTCAGTGGCTCAAGACCACCGGCCTGAACACGTTGCGCGCGGACTTCGACGTCGACGCGGACGGGAAGTTCACCCGCTTCGCGATCAGCCAGAGCGGCGCGGCACCCGGTGCCGGGGAGACGCGGGTGCACCGGTTGGCCGTCGGCGTGTACGACGACGACGGGTCGGGCAAGTTGGTCCGCGTGCACCGCGAGGAACTCGACGTCGACGGACCGACGACTGGAGTTCCTGCGCTGCAAGGCGTTACGCGGGGCAAGCTGATCTTGGTCAACGACGACGACCTGACGTACTGCTCGCTGCGCCTGGATCCCGAGTCGCTGCAGACGGTTCTGACGCGCGTCGCCGACCTCGCCGATTCGCTGCCCCGCACCCTGGCCTGGTCGGCGGCCTGGGAGATGACCCGTGACGCCGAGATGAAGGCGCGCGACTTCGTGGCGCTGGTCGAGGCGGGCGTGCACGCCGAGACCGAAGTCGGTGTGGCGCAACGCCTACTGCTGCAGGCGCAGTCGGCGCTGAACGCGTACGCGGATCCGGACTGGGCCTGCTCGCAGGGCTGGCCCGCGTTCGCGGACCGGCTGCTGGAACTGGCGCGTGGCGCCGAGCCAGGGTCGGATCACCAGTTGGCGTTCGTCAACGCGCTGTGCACGTCGGCGTTGTCGCTGCGGCACGCCGCCGTGCTGGCGGCCCTCCTGGACACCGATCCAGCCGAACTCGGCCTGGCAGGTCTCGCCGTGGACACCGACCTGCGGTGGCGCATCGTCATCGCGTTGGCCGCCGGCGGCGACATCGACGAGAAGGACACCGCGACACAGTTCATCGACGCCGAGGCGCAGCGTGATCCGACCGCGGCGGGCCAGCGCAACGCCGCTGCGGCTTCGGCGGCACGGCCGCAGCTCGCCGTCAAGGAAGCCGCCTGGCAGCAGGTCATCGAGGACGACACAATCGCCAACATCACTGCCCGCGCGATCGTCACCGGGTTCGTGCAACCCGGTCAGGCCGCGCTGTTGTCCCCGTTCTCGGCGAAGTACTTCGACGCGATCGCCGGGGTGTGGGAGCGACGGTCCAGCG
>JAVRPF010000617.1:0-11517 GCA_032162385.1 Mycobacterium sp. | reverse complement strand
GCCTCCGTCGTCGTTGTGCCAGCCGGCGGCCAATGCCACCGCGTTGAGCTGCCGGCCAGGGCCGGGCAGCTGATCGGTGGGCTTGCCCCGCACCAGGACCAGAGCGTTGCGCGCCCGCGTCGCGGTTAGCCACGCCTGCCGCAGCAGATCGACATCCCCCTCGGCGATCAACTCGGCCGCACCGATTGCGTTGAGCGACCCCAGCGTCGACGTCCCGCGCAACGCGGGAACCCAGTGCGCGTGGCGCAGTTGCATCAGTTGCACGGTCCACTCAATGTCGGCCAGTCCGCCGCGGCCGAGCTTGGTATGGGTGTTGGGATCGGCGCCGCGGGGCAGACGCTCGGCGTCGACGCGTGCCTTGATGCGCCGGATCTCCTGCACCGCCTCGGCCGAGACGCCACCGGCGGGATAGCGGGTCTTGTCGATCATCAACAGGAAGCGCTCACCCAGATCGGGATCGCCGGCAACCCGGTGCGCCCGCAGCAACGCCTGAATCTCCCACCCCTGCGCCCACTGCGCGTAGTAGGCCTCGTAGGACGCCAGCGTCCGGACCAGCGGGCCGCTACGACCCTCGGGCCGCAGGTTGGCGTCAACCTCCAACGGTGGATCCGCGCTGGGCGTGCCGAGTCGAGCGCGCACCTGCTCGGCGATGGTCACCGACCACTTCACCGCGACCGACTCGTCGATGCCCTCGTGCGGCTCGCACACGAACATCACGTCGGCGTCGGAGCCGTAGCCGAGTTCGCCGCCACCGAGGCGGCCCATGCCGATGACCGCGATCCGCGCCGGAGGCCCGGACTCCGGGGTGTTGGCCCGGATGACCGCTTCAAGGGCGGCCTGCAGCACGGCCACCCAGACGGAGGTCAGCGCCTTGCACACGTCGGTGACTTCGAGCATGCCGAGGAGGTCCGCCGACGCGATGCGGGCCAGCTCCCTGCGCCGCAGTGTGCGCGCGGCCATGATGGCCCGCACCGGGTCGGCGTGCCGATCGGCCGATGCGACGAGGGCGCGCGCCATGCTCTCCGGTTCGGTCTCCAACAGCTTGGGTCCCTGCGGTCCATCGGCGTACTGCTGGATCACCTCGGGAGCGCGCAGCAGCAGGTCGGGCACGAACGCCGACGTGCCAAGCACCCGCATCAGCCGCTTGGCGACCGCGCCCTCGTCGCGCAGCGACGCCAGATACCAGCGCTGGTCGGCCAACGCGTCACTGAGCCGCCGGTAGGCCAGCAGTCCTGCGTCCGGGTCCGGCGTGTCGGACAACCAGTCCAGCAGCGTCGGCAGCAGCACCTGCTGCACCCGGCCACGGCGCCCACTGTGGCTGGTCAGCGCCGCCAGGTGGGTCAATGCGGCCTGCGGACCCTCGTAACCCAGTGCGGCGAGCTGGCGTTCGGCGGCCTTCGGCGTCAAGGAGGCGGTCAGCTCGACGGCCGGGCCACCCACCGATTCGAGCAGCGGCTGGTAGAAGAGCTTCGCGTGCAGGCGCGACACCCGCATGCTCTGCCGCTTGAGCTCCTCGCGCAGCACGCCGAGCGCGTCGTGCTGGCCGTCGGGTCGCATGTGCGCGGCGCGTGCCAGCCAGCGCATCGCCTCGTCGTCGTCGGCCTCGGGCAGCATGTGCGTGCGTTTGAGTCGCTGCAGCTGCAGCCGGTGTTCGAGCAGCCGCAGGAACTCGTAGGACGCCGTCATGTTCGCGGCGTCGTCGCGTCCGACGTAGCCACCCCGGGCGAGGGCGGCCAGCGCATCGACCGTGGATGCGACGTGCAGTGACTCGTCATTGCGGCCGTGCACCAACTGCAGCAGCTGCACTGCGAACTCGACGTCGCGCAGTCCACCGGTGCCCAGCTTGAGTTCGCGGGCCCGCACCCCGGCGGGCACCAGTTCCTCGACTCGGCGGCGCATGGCCTGCACCTCGGGCACGAAGTCCTCGCGCTCGCAGGCGGTCCACACCATCGGGCTCAGGGCCGCCATGTACTGCGCGCCGAGCTCGGCGTCGCCCGCCGCAGGGCGCGCCTTCAGCAGCGCCTGGAACTCCCAGGTCTTGGCCCACCGCTCGTAGTAGGCGACGTGCGACTCGAGGGTCCGGACCAGCTGACCGTGCTTGCCCTCCGGCCGCAGCGCCGCGTCCACCTCGAAGAAGGTGTCGGCGCCCAACCGCATCATCTCGCCGGCGACACGGGTGGCGATGGCCACGGTGGTATCGGGCGCCGACTCCGTGACGAAGATGACGTCGACGTCGCTGACGTAGTTCAACTCGCGCGCGCCGCACTTGCCCATCGCGATCACCGCGAGCCGCGGCGGGGGGGTGTCCTCGCCGCATATCGTGCTGGTGGCGACGATCAGCGCCGCCCCCAGCGCGGCATCGGCGAGGTCGGCGAGATGTTCTCCGACGGTGGCGAAGGGCAACACGGGCTCGTTCTCGACGGTCGGCGCCACATCCAGCGCAGCCAGCACGAGCATCCGGTCCCGGTAGAGCATCCGCAGCGACGACTGCACCGACTTTGCGTCCGTACGACATTCGGCCACCGCCGCGAAGTCGCGGCGCAATTGCTCGGCGGACGGCAGCGTGACGTTGCCTGCAATCAGATGCCAGGACTTCGGGTGCGCGATCAGATGGTCACCGAGCGCCAGCGAGGAACCCAGTACGGCGAACACCCGCCCCCGCAGGGAGCGGTCCTTGACCAGCGCGCGGTTCAGTTCGTCCCAATCGCCACCGAGGGCGTCGGCGAGACGCACCATCGCGCGCAGCGCAGAGTCGGCGTTGGGCGCACGCGACAGCGACCACAACAACTCGACGTGGGCGTCGGTGTTCCAGCCCAGCCGGTCCAGATCCGCACGCGCGGGCGGTTCGACCAAACCGAGCCTGCCGACGCTGGGCAGCGTGGGTCGCTGCGTCGCGGGTTTGGCCACGCCCACGACGTTATCTCACCGGGTTACAGCGACAGGTAGGTCTTGAGCTCGAACGGCGTGACGTGGCTGCGATAGTTCTCCCACTCGGCGCGCTTGTTGCGCAGGAAGTAGTCGAACACATGCTCCCCCAACGCTTCCGCGACCAACTCGGAGCTCTCCATCTCGCCCAGCGCCATCCCGAGGCTGGACGGCAACTCGCGGTACCCCATGGCGCGTCGCTCTTCGGGGGTCAGGTTCCACACGTTGTCCTCGGCCTGTGGCCCGAGCACGTAGCCCTTCTCCACGCCGCGCAAGCCGGCCGCCAGCAAGACGGCGAACGCGAGATACGGGTTGCACGCCGAGTCGGGGCTGCGCACCTCGACGCGGCGCGACGACGCCTTGCGCGGGGTGTACATCGGCACCCGGACGAGCGCCGAGCGGTTGGCCGCACCCCACGACGCCGCGGTCGGGGCCTCGCCGCCGTGCACCAGACGCTTGTAGGAGTTCACCCACTGGTTGGTGACGGCGCTGATCTCCGAGGCATGCTCGAGAACACCCGCGATGAACGACTTGCCGACGTCGGACAGTTGCAGTGGGTCGTTCGGGTCGTGGAAGGCGTTGTTCTCGCCCTCGAAGAGGCTCATGTGGGTGTGCATTGCCGAGCCGGGGTATTCGGCGAACGGCTTGGGCATGAACGACGCCCGGACGCCTTCGGTCAGCGCGACCTCCTTGACCACATAGCGGAACGTCATGACGTTGTCCGCCATCGACAACGCGTCCGCATAGCGCAGGTCGATCTCCTGCTGCCCGGGGCACCCTCGTGGTGGCTGAACTCCACCGAGATGCCCATCGACTCCAGCGCATCGATCGCATGGCGGCGGAAGTTGGGCGCCGAGTCGTGAATGGTCTGGTCGAAGTAGCCGCCGTTGTCGGCCGGCACGGGACGCTCTTCGTCGGAACCCGGCATCAGGAGGAAGAACTCGATCTCCGGGTGGACGTAGCAGGAGAATCCGAGGTCGCTGGCCTTGGCGAGTTGGCGGCGCAGCACGTGCCGCGAGTCGCCCCACGACGGGGAGCCGTCCGGCATGGTGATGTCGCAGAACATCCGCGCAGAGTGCTGCTTGCCCGTGCTCGTCGTCCATGGCAGCACCTGGAACGTCGACGGGTCGGGACGTGCCACGGTGTCGGACTCCGAAACGCGGGCGAAGCCCTCGATGGACGAGCCGTCGAAGCCGATGCCCTCCTCGAAGGCACCCTCTAGTTCGGCGGGTGCGATCGCCACGGATTTGAGGTATCCGAGCACGTCGGTGAACCACAGCCGAACGAACCGGATGTCACGTTCCTCCAGCGTGCGCAGCACGAATTCCTTCTGGCGATCCATGTCCGCAGCGTAGGCACCGGCTGTTAATTCTGTGTTACGGCACCGCTGCGTGTCACTAACACCGCAGGTCTTGCGAAGGCTGGACCGAATCGATCAGAAAGGCGACCACCGCGGGGTCCACGCACGCGTCGCCGTTGAACACCACCGTGTGTTGAGTGCCATCGAAGGTGATCAGCGCCGCGTCCAACTCGCGGGCGAGATCGACGCCCGCCTGGTACGGCGTCGCCGGATCGCGCGTGGTGGACACCACGACCACTTTGCCCGGCCCTGGCGAAGATGCGTCGTGGGGTGTCGAGGTCGGCGGTACGGGCCACATCGAGCAGGAGTCGCGCGGGGCGAACCCGGTGAACTCCCCGTAAGCCATGAAGGGAGCGGCCTCCCTGGCCCGGCGGTCCGCATCGGCCCAGGCCGCGGGATCGGTGGGGAATGGCGCGTCGACGCAGCGGATCGCGGTGAACGCGTCCTGCTGGTTGTCGTAATGGCCGTCCGGGTTGCGGTGTTGATAGTCATCCGCCAGCAGCAACAGGTCGCCGGCGTCGGTCCCGCGCTGCAGGCCGAGCAGACCACTGGTCAGGTACTTCCAATACCGCTGCGTGTAAAGCGCGTTGACGGTGCCCGTGATCGCATCCTGGTAGCTCAGGCCGCGTGGGTCCGAGGTGCGGCCGGGCTGCTGCACCAATGGGTCGATCAGTTGGTGGTAGCGCGCGACGAATTGCGTCGGATCCGTGCCCAGCGGGCAGTCGGTGGACCGCGCGCAGTCCGCGGCGTAGTCGTTGAAGGCCATTTGGAATCCGGCCAACTGGCGGATGTTCTCGGCGATCGGGTCGGACCCGGGGTCGACGGCGCCGTCGAGCACCATGGCCCGGACGCGGTCGGGGTATCGCTCGGCGTAGGTGGCGCCGAGTTCGGTGCCGTAGGAGAAACCCAGGAAGTTGATCTGGTTCTGCCCCAGCGCCGCCCGCACGACATCCATGTCCTGTGCCGTGGACGCGGTCCCGACGTTGGCCAGGAAGTCGAGGCCGGTCTTGTCGACGCAGTTCTTGGCAAGGTTCTGGTACAGCTGCTCGATGCGCGTGACACCCTCGGCGCTGTAGTCGGTCATCGGCTCGCGCCGGAAGGCGTCGAATTCGGCGTCGCTGCGACAGCGCACCTGTGGGGTCGAGTGGCCCACCCCGCGCGGGTCGAAGCCGACGAGATCGAAGCGACGGGTGATGTCGGTGTCGGCCAGACCCGTGGCCATGCCAGCGACGGCGTCGACGGCCGACGCCCCTGGACCGCCCGGGTTGACCATCAGGACGCCGATGCGGTCGCCGGTCGCGGGCACCCGGATGACGGCCAACTGCGCCTGCGGCCCGTCGGGCCTGGCGTAGTCGACCGGAACCGCGACCGTGCCGCACTGAGCCGTCGGGATCGCGGCGGCATCTGTTACGACGCTCGCGCAGCTACCCCACAGCGGAGCCTGTCCGTACTGCTGGGTGGGCTCCCCTTCGGGTGACGCCCACGCGGCAGGGACGGCAGTGGCGGACATCGAGCCGTACATCGCCAGGACCGCGAGTGGCGCCGCTGCCAGTCTGCCCGCTCGCCTCCACGCAAGCGTGCCCACCCACATGGCGAACATGTTCGCACGCAGCGCGCTTCGGGTCTGCACTCGGACCCGGGCAGAGACAACCCAGCAACCAGTCAGTGATGCGATGGTGATCTATCGGCGTTCCACGGTCAGCATTTCGTGCCCGGCGGCGGCACGGCGACGTCGACCAGGTACTTCGCCGCGATGTGGTCCACACAGGCATCGCCCTGGAACACCACGGTGTGTTGGGTGCCCTGGAAGGTGAGCAATGAGCCGCCGAGTTGCTTGGCCAGGTCGACGCCGGCCTGATACGGCGTGGCCGGGTCGTTGGTGGTCGATACCACCAGGATCGGGGGCAGTCCGTCGACCGAGATCCGGTGAGGTTTCGTCGTCGGCGGTACGGGCCACATCGCACAGGTGCCCAGCGGCGCGAAACCGGTGAACTTGCCATAGCTCATGAACGGCGCCGCTTCGCGGACGCGACGGTCCTCGTCGACCACCTTGGCGCGTTCGGTCACCGGCGGTTCGTCGACGCAGTTCACCGCGACCCGCACGTCGGTGGAGTTGTTGTAGTGGCCCTTACCGTCCCGACCCATGTAGAGGTCGGCGAGCGCGAGCATGGTGTCGCCGTTGCCGCTCTTGAGTTCGGTCAGGCCCTGCGTGAGGTGGCGCCACAGGTTCGGCGAGTACAGCGGCAGGATGGTGCCGACGACAGCGTCGCTGTAGCTCAGCCCACGCGGGTCCTCGGTCGGTGCCGGCTTCTGCACCAGCGGGTCGACCAGGCCCTGGTAGACCTCGACGGCCTTGGTCGGGTCGGTGCCCAGCGGGCAATTCGCACTGGTGGCGCAGTCGGCCGCGTAGTCGTTGAACGCGGTCTGGAAGGCCGCGGCCTGGCGGATGTCGGCTTCGACCGGGTCGGCGTTGGGGTCAACGGCACCGTCGAGGATCATGGCGCGCACGTTCTGCGGGAAGGTCTCGGCGTACGCCGATCCGATCCGGGTGCCGTAGGAGTACCCGAGGTAGGTCAACTTCTGGTCGCCGAGGGTGGCCCGCATCGCATCGAGATCCTTGACCACGCTTGCGGTTCCGACGTTGGCGAGGAACTCCTTGCCCATCTTGTCCACACAGCGCTGCACGAAGTCCTTTGTCTCGGAATCGATGTGGGCGACGCCCGCGGGCGAGTAGTCGACCTGGGGGTCGGCCCGCAGCCGGTCGTTGTCGGCGTCCGAGTTGCACCAGACCGCGGGGGTCGACGTACCGACCCCACGCGGGTCGAAGCCGACCACGTCGAAGCGCTGCCGCACCGACTCCGGCAGGGTTCCGACGATCGAGGCGGCCGCCTGCACCCCCGACTCGCCAGGGCCGCCCGGGTTGAGGATCAGCGAGCCGATCTTGTCTCCGGTGGCCTTGAACTTGATCATCGCAAGCTGCGCGACGTCCCCGTCGGGCTTGGCGTAGTCGACCGGTACCGAGAGCATTCCGCACTCGGCGCCCGCGGGGATCTTGATGTCGTCGGACGAGGCGGACTCGCAGGCCGACCACTGCACGGGTGTGCCGGGCTTGGGGGCACCGATGATTGCCCGCCCGTCGACCACGTTGCTACAACCCGCCACCAGCAACATCACCATGGCGGCCGCAAGTAGCCCGCTCCGAAGCCTCATGGCTGCACATGCTGCCATGCGCCCGCATCGCCGCTGGTGAGGGCGTTAGCGCGTCGCGCCGAGCAACTCCTCGAGAGCGACGGCGAAGTCGTCGGCCATGTCCCACAGATCGGGCAGCAGTTCGGGGCATGAGATCAGGCCGACGTCGATATTGCCGCTCAGCGACATCACGGTGATGTTCAATGCCGAGCCATGGAAGATCGGGCCAAGCGGATACATCGCCTTGACCTGCGCGCCCAAGAAGTACAGCGGCACCTGAGGTCCTGGCACGTTGGAGACGACGAGGTTGTGCACCGGCGCGGCGCTGGTGAGCCGACTGGATGCGTAGACCCGCATCGCGACGCCGAACACCGCGGGTGCAGCGAACTGTGACCAGTCCTGCAGCAACGTCGCCCCGATCGCCGCACTGTGTTGCTTGGCAACGGAATTCGCCTCGGCGATGGCCTTCAGCCGTTCAGCCGGATCCTCGATGGTGGTCTCAAGGCGGGAGAACATGCCCGATACCTGATTGCGGCCGGGCCGGTCCGACTTGTCGTGCACCGACACCGGCACCATGGCGACGAGCGTGCTGTCGGGGAGCTCGTCGCGGTCGAGCAGGAACCGCCGCAGCACTCCGGCCACCAACGCCATCACCACGTCGTTGACCCTGACGCCGAAGTGGCTCTTGACGGTCTTGATGTCTTCGAGGTTGAGCTGGGCGAATGCGACGTTGCGGTGGCCGGTGACGCTGGCGTTGAAGCGTGTCTTCGGTGCGGCGAACGGGGCCGCCATGGTCAGCCCGCTGCGCGCCCGCTTGACGGTGTCCACCACCGTCGACAACGTCGACGGCAGCACGTTGATCAGCTTGAGCGGGCGGGTGGCGTACTTGATTGCACCGCTGACCGCGATCTCCAGGTCCGACCCGCCGCCGACCCCTTCGACAGGGTCCGGCGGTGATGCGTCGGGTTCGGTGGTGCACAGCTGCGACATCAGGTTCGCACCGGTGACGCCGTCGACTCCGGCGTGGTGCACCTTCGTCATCACCGCGAGCCGACCGCCGTCGTGTGCGTCGGTGCCCGCGACGTTCTCGATCACCCACATCTCCCACAGCGGTCTGCTGCGGTCGAGATTCAACGAGGCGATGTGTCCGCAGATCTCGCCCAGCTCGATACGACCGCCAGGGGCGGGGAGCCCGATGCGGTGCAGATGCCGGCCGACGTCGAAGTCGTTGTCCTCCACCCACACCGGATGATCGAGATTGAGCCGGTTGTCGGCGAGCTTCTCGCGGAACTGCGGCATCGCCTTGATCCGCAGGGCCAGGGCGTCGCGCAACCGATCGAAGGTGTAACCGCCGGGAATGGTCGACGTGTCGATCTCCAGAACCGAGCACACGTGCAGCGGCTGCGTAGCGGTCTCGAGGTATAAGAAGCTGGCGTCGAGTCCGCTGAGCCGTTGCATGGGCCGATGTTAGGCCCGCCGCATGTCGACGTGTGAGCAAATCCACTGCACCTACGGTTCATCTTCGCCGCCGTAAGTGGCACACTTTGAGGTGTCAGACGAACCCGGGGACCCGGCAAGGGCCTCGAGGGTCTACCGACCAGATGGGACAATGATGTCTGAACAGACGGTTTACGGTGCTGCCACCGATGCGAGCAAGCCGCGGAGCAAGATCCGCACACACCACCTGCAGAAATGGAAGGCCGAGGGCCACAAGTGGTCCATGCTGACGGCCTACGACTACTCCACCGCCCGGGTCTTCGACGACGCCGAGATTCCGGTGCTGCTCGTCGGCGATTCCGCGGCGAACGTCGTCTACGGATACGACACCACGGTGCCGGTGACCGCCGACGAGCTGATCCCCTTGGTGCGGGGCGTTGTCCGCGGTGCGCCGCACGCTCTGGTCGTCGCCGACCTGCCGTTCGGCAGCTATGAGGCCGGGCCGCAGCAGGCGTTGGCCACCGCGACGCGGTTCCTCAAGGAGACGGGTGCGGCGGCGGTCAAGCTGGAGGGCGGCGAGCGGGTAGCCGAGCAGATCGCGATTCTGACGCAGGCAGGCATTCCGGTGGTGGCCCACATCGGCTTCACCCCGCAGAGCGTCAACGGGCTTGGCGGTTTCCGCGTGCAGGGGCGTGGTGATGCCGCCGAGCAGACCATTCACGACGCGATTGCCGTGGCCGAGGCCGGCGCGATTGCGGTGGTGCTGGAGATGGTGCCCGCGGAGCTGGCCACCCAGATCACCGGCAAGCTGACCATCCCCACCGTCGGCATCGGCGCGGGCCCCAACTGCGACGCCCAGGTGCTGGTGTGGCAGGACATGGCCGGGATGACGGCAGGCAGGACCGCGAAGTTCGTCAAACGGTTCGGCGACGTCGGCGGTGAATTGCGCCGTGCCGCAGTCCAATACGCCGAAGAGGTGGCCACCGGGGCGTTCCCGGCCGAGGAGCACTCCTTCTAGTCACGGCGGGCAGAAGCGCAGCGACTCGGGGCTCTAGTTATAGTTGGGAGAACTCCGGCTTGCGCTTGCCAAGGAAGGCCGCGATGCCCTCTTTGCCGTCTGCGGCGGAGGCGCACGCCGCGATCAGCCGGGCCTCGTACTCCATCTGTTCCTCGTAACCCGCGCCGTACGTCGTCAGCAGCAGTTTCTTGACGGCGGAGTTGGAGGTGCGGGAACTCGCGGCGATCTTGCCTGCCAATTCGTCGAGCTTGGCGGGCAACTCGGCGTCGGGCACCACCGTGGTCACCAGCCCCCACTGTGATGCCTCAGGGGCCGAAAGCACCCGGTTGGTGATCATCAATTCTTGTGTCCGGCGCAGGCCGACCAGCCGCGGAAGCAGGTATGACGAACTGCCGTCCGGGCTCAGGCCCGCCTTGGTGTAGGCCATGGTGAAGGACGCCGACTCCGCGGCCAGCACCAGGTCGCCGGACACTCCGAGGGGGAAACCGGCACCCGCTGCGACGCCATTGACCGCGGTGATCAGCACCGCGTCCATTCGGGCGAACGTCGACATCGCGCGGTGCAAGTCGTCGGCGATGCCCTTGACGAACGCCCCGGGACTTGGCGCGGCGGCTATCGCCTTGAGGTCGCCGCCCGCGCAGAAGAAGCGGCCGGCGCCGGTGAGGGTGACGACCTTGGTGGCATCGGTGTCGCAGAGCGCCGCGGCGATCGAAAGTTCACGGGTCAACGTGTCGTTCATGCCGTTGGCGGCGTCGGGCCGGTTGAGCACGATGGTGGCTATTGGGCCGGACTGGGCAAACGTCAGCGTGTCGAAATCGGGCATGGCGCAAACGGTATCGCAAGCGGAATTACGTCATCGCATCGATGTGTAAGGCCAGCCGGATGACGGTGGCCAGCCGCAGGGCGGCGAAGTCGCCGTCGAACCCGAGGGTGCGTAGGGCACCGTCGGCGATGATCCATGGCTGCTCCGGCGGCGCGCCGCCGTCGTCGGAGCGGCGGTTGATCACCGACTCGACGAGGCGGAACGGGAGTTCGTCGGCGTCGGCGGGCCCGTCGGACTCGGCGATGACGGCCGCCGCCAGCCGGCGATAGCGGTCACGAAGTTCGGCACGGTGCTTGCGGAACTGGTCGAAGCGGTCCACGCGGAGTTCGGGCAGCAAGTAGAGCGCGCCGAGGTTCCAGGTGCTGTCACACAGCTGCGTCACGTCGGCCACCATCAACGCGTGCAGGCGGCCGGCGGCAGGTCCGTCCTCCGCGATGAGCTCGGCCGCCAGTTGCAGCGGCTCGTCGACGGTTCCGGCCAGCAGCGCCTCGAGGATGTCGTCCTTGGTGGCGAAATGGTGATACAGCGAGGCTTGCCGGACGCCGACGGCGTCGGCGATCTTCCTGGTGGATGTATTGGCGTAGCCATGGGTGGTGAACAGCTCGGCGGCGGCGTCGAGGATCTCTTCGCGGGCATTCTTGCCGGGTCGCCGCGACTGCTCCAACCTCGGGCGGCCGCGGCCTTCGCTGCTCATCGCCACATTGTGTCACCGGTCATGGGTCACCGGACCGTTCACCGTGCGGTAATTCCTATCATTTGATAGAA
>JAVRPF010000616.1:0-2566 GCA_032162385.1 Mycobacterium sp. | reverse complement strand
GGGACGGCTACGCGCCCGTTGCCGATCCCACACCGTCGTCATTGCGACTCGGGGACCAGTTCGGTGCGTGGTGCCGCATTAGGTTCGCGTCGCCAGGACCGGTTGCGCTTGTAGTACAGGTAGGTCGCCAGTCCGAGCGGGATAGGGACGACGTACGTCAGCCCTCGGAACAGCAACACCGCGGCGGCTACCTCCGCCCGTGCTCCACCCGCTGCGGCCAGACCGGTGATGAGCGCGACCTCGACCACGCCGAGGCCCCCCGGCGTGATCGGGATCGCGGTGAGCAGTCGCGCAAAGGAAAACACGGCCAAGGCTTCGATCCAGCCGACATCCTGGCCGGACACCCCGATGTGACGCAGGCACAGCAACAGCACCAAGAACAGCGACAGGTGGCTGACCAACGTGGCGACCGTGATCCAAACCCAGCGCGCCTTCACCAAGAGCTCAGTCCGGCCGCGGAACTTGACGGTCGCGAGCTCCCACCCGTGCACCGGCGGCTTGCCGAGGACTCGCAATATCCGATTCGCCACTGCCGCAGCGATCAATCCGAGCCGACGGGCCGTCGCCTCACTTTTTAGAAGTGCGGTGAGCGCGACGACCGCGGCGATCAATGCACCGAATCCGATGCCCGCCGCGACGACTCGACCGCCGCTAGGTTTGCCCTGCAACGCAAGCAGTGACAGCGCCAGGACGGGCATCCCCAGCTTGGCGAAGTTGTTCCAGATACCGGCCACGACGAGCGACACCGAGGTCCGCGAACGCGAGAAGCCCCAAGAGCCGAACATTGCGTAGGTCAGCGCGATCCCTACCGCGCCGCCGCCGGGGAGCGTGTTCGAAACCGCTGTCGACGTCTCGGTCGCCACGAACGCTTGCCGATATTTCAGCCCAGGCGTGGCACCCACCATGACGAACAAGTACGTCGCCAGATTCCACAGTGCGGCCAGCGCGAGCGTGGCGATTGCGACCCCTGTCATCCCCCGGATCTCCGACCAGACCTTCGACATGCTGGTGAACTGCGGGATGAAGTACCAGAAAATCCCGACGACGATGACGAGTGAGATCGCCCCCGACAGCGCCGGACGCACCCACTTGCGGCGAGTGGTCAGTGGAGTCGGTACGACGGCTGGATCCGGCGCCATGTCACCCTCCTCGGCTGGGTCTCACCCTCGACATGAACGCCAGGTCGGGAAGCGAGCGAAGACCGGCACGCGTGCTGAACCAGGGTGGAAGCAAATTACGCGCGGCCCAGCGAAGAGGTCAAGGTACCTGCAAGCACGGGCCAGTGACCGACAGCGCTCCGCAATCCGAACACACCATTGACCATTCACTGCAGCGGCCACGACGATGAGCCCCTGGGTTTCGCGCGCCGAGCAGAGGCCATGCAAGCGCAGCCACCCGTGATGGGGGCACGATGGACGTTCCGGTCCAACCGAATGTGGGCAGCGGTGCGCGGGACCGCGCCACAGATCAGGCATCCTCCGAACGCGGCCGGCGTCGACGTCGACCGTCTGGCGAGCCACCGCCGTTGCCGCGGCACGTCCGCACCAGCGGCGTGTGGTGGTTGGTGGTTACCTGCGTGGTGGCCGTTCTGGCGATCGTCATGTTCCGAGGACGGTGGCGTGGGCCGGCGTTCGGAATCACTGAGGCCGATGATGCGGTCGTTCGGTGGCTGTCCGCACCGTCGTTTCCCGGCTACCGCGGCACCGCCCGCGTACTAGCGGCTCCGGGCAATCTGTTGTTCCTCGCGGGGCTGCTGTGGGGCGTCGTCATTGCTCTGCTGCTGTTACGGCGATTCCGGCACCTCGTCGTTTTTTTTGTCGCGTGGACACTAACCGCGCAGGCCTACTTCGCTGTTGAAAGCCTGGTGCGGCGGCCCCGTCCGTTCGGCGTGCAGTTGCGCGGGGATTGGGAGGGGTGGGCGTTGCCGTCGCTTCGCCTCGGTGTGCTTTCGGCGATCTGTGTCGTGATCTTGTACACGCTGGTGCCGGAGGGACGCTGGCGCAACCTCGGTAAGTGGGCCGTGGCCGGGCTGCTGGGGGTCGTTGCCTTTGGCCGGATGGCTCAAGGGGTGGAGGCGCCCGGCGACATCCTCGTCGGCGTGCTGATGGGCGTCACGATCCCGCTCGTGGCGTTCCGGCTGTTCACTCCGGCCGAGGTCTTTCCGGTCAGCTATCGACGCGCCCGGGCGGCGCATCTGGATGTGGGCGGCCCGCGCGGGGAAGCAATTCGCTCAGCTTTGGAGGCTCAGCTTGGTCTGCGCGTCCAGACGATCGAGCCGTTCGGGCTCGCCGGGTCGGCGGGCTCGACGCCGTTGCGTATCACGCTGGCAGACGATCGCAACCGTGTGGTGTTCGGCAAGTTGTATGCGCGCACGCACCTGCAATCCGACCGGTGGTACAAGCTCGGCCGGGAGTTGATGTACGGCCGGCTGGAAGACGAGAAACCCTTCCAGAGCGTACGGCGGCTGGTTCAGCAGGAGGACTACGCGCTGCGGCTGTTCCGCGACAACGACCTGCCTACGCCAGCTCCGTACGGCGTCGTCGAGCTCACCCCGGAGCGGGAGTAC
>JAVRPF010000615.1:0-7075 GCA_032162385.1 Mycobacterium sp. | reverse complement strand
GGTGACGCGGTGAACGTGGCTTCGCGCATGGAGACCACGGACGTCGAGGGTCGCATCCAGGTGCCCCACGACGTCTGCCAGCGCCTCAACCCCGAGTTCAGCTTCGAGGACCGCGGCGACATAGACGTCAAGGGCAAGGGCGTCATGCACACCTGGTATCTGACCGGACGGCGGGCCACGCCCTCCTCGCCTTAGACCTTGCGGTTCTCCGACTTGATCAGCCAGGCCAACTTTTCAAGGCCGTCGATGAGCTGGTGCAGGATGTCGGCCGTGCTCGGGTCTTCGGCGTCGACGTCATCGTGCACCGCACGCATCGTGTCGACCGCCGCGTATACCCGCGCGGTCACGAGATCGACCGCATCGGCGGTAGCGACCTCGTAGGCCGGGAACTGCGGCAACGTCGTGGTGGCCGCCACGGTGTCCGACCGACCGTCCGGTACGGCGTCCAGAGCGCGCAGCCGCTCGGCGATGGTGTCACTGCCCGCGCGTGCGAAGTCGACGAGCTCGTCCAGTTGCAGGTGCAGGTCGCGGAAGTTGGTGCCCACCACGTTCCAATGCGCCTGCTTGCCCTGCAGGTGTAGTTCGATCAGATCCGCCAGCACGCGCTGCAAGTTTCCTGCCAGCTCGGGTGAGGCCTCGAATGAGGTGATGTCGGCGTCGTTGCGACGAGTTCCATTAGTCATGATCAGCTCCCTTTCAGTCAATCGGTACAACCGCACCGCGACCGGGATGCATCGCATCCGCGCCGGTGAGAGCCCTCACACCGGCTGCTCCTGCTGATCCTGTTGGGCGAGCAGTCGGGCATAACCCGCTCCCATGCCCAGCAGAAAGAGGCCCACCACGATGAAGACGACGACTCGGGAAATGCCGTCCAACGTGCCGGGATCGAACAGGAACAGCTTCGCCATCGCCGCCGCCACCAGGGCCATGCCGCCGCCGATCGGCACCGAGCGTTGCGCCCTCGGGAGCTTGACGGCATAGCGGAACACCGCCGCCGCCAGACCAATCCAGCAGATCGTGGCCGCCATGTGCCCGGCGAAGAAGCCGTAGATCTCGCCACCGAACAGGACACCCGCGGTGACCGTGAACATCGTGATGGCATACATGCCGATCAACGCGGCCGCCGCCCACACGAGTCGCATGACGTCGTCGGCTGTGCCGGTCCACGACCAGATGATCGCGACCGCACACACCACCAGCAGAAGACTGGCGATCAACGTCGACACGGCGACCGACGTCGTTCCCGAGGTTGCAGTGGTCAGCGTCTCGGGCGGGGCGTAGCCGAGGTAGTAACACGCTCCGGCGACCCCGAAGGCCACGGCGGACCAGCGGGCGGCGGGGTTCCCGCGTCCCGCGACGGCGACCACCGCCGCCATCGCCAGCAGCAACGGTGCGGCCACCGGGCCGTCGAACGCGACGGTGACCGCGATGAGCGCGGCGGCCGCCGAGAGGGCGGACCAGACCTGGCGCACGGCACCCGTCACGTTCGGCAACCGGTCGCCGACAAGCACGATTCCGAGCAGCACCACGGACAGGACGGCTGCCAGCAGCGCGGAAGTCACCCGACCGGTGACCGCCGAAACCGCCAGCACCGGCACCGTTCCGGCCGCTGTCAGCAGCGCGGTCACTACCGGTCGACTACTGCGGGGCAGCAGGATCAGTGCACTCGCGATGGCCAGCGCCGCGGCGATGCCGCATGCACCGGCGACCCAAGACGCCTGGCCTCCACCGGGTTGGACCACTGCGAGCGCGATGAGCAGGGGCAGGGTGGCCGCAGCCACCCGAGCAGCGTGCAAGCTGGTCCAGTCCTTGCCGAGTTGCACCGGCAGGGTTGCGGCGGACAGCGCCAGCATGAACCCGACCAGCAGCAGGGTGATCCCGTCGGTCACCACTTGCCCGAGTCCGATCAGGGGCACCAGGACCAACAGGCCCAGATGTTCGGAGTCCCAGCGCCGGGCCAGCGTCAAGCCACCGCCCGCGACCATGGCGGCGATCACCAGACCCACCGGTGCCGCCACCCAGCCGTAGATGGTGGTGACGGCGATGACGTCGATGTAGGCGGCGGCGATACCGGTAGCGGCCAGCGCGATCGCACCGACCCGGCCGCCCGGTCGCGAGTTGAGCCACCACCCGGCGCCGACCAGGCCGCCCGCCAGAACCGCTCCCGCCCCGACGCGAAACTCCGGGCGCAGGATTCCCGCCTGTGCGGCCAGGACGAGGAGGAGGACCACGCCGACGAGCGTGACGGCAACACCTGCCACCGCGAGCACCTTGCCGATCCAGCCGTCGGACCGGGGCGCAATCTGGGCCGGAGGGGCCGACGGGGACGGGGCCGACGGGGCCGCAGCAGCGGGCTGCGGAGGACGTTGCAAAGGGTATTGCTGGGGGTAGTGGGACGGCGCGACGGGCACTGGCGCATGGGCAACGGGTTGCGGTGCCCGCTCGGCCACGATGCGCTGCAGTTCGCGCAGATCGGCCGAGGCGCGCGCCATGTAACTCGCCATCGTCGCGAAGTCCGCCGAGAGCCTGGAGATGACGGCCTGATCGGGTTCGGTCATGGCGCCATCGTGGCACCTTGATCCACTCCGGGCCTGAGTAGTACTACCCGAACATCACTCCTGGTCGAGGCCGTGCTCGATGGCGTATCGGGCCAGTTCGACCCGGTTGGCCACCTGCAGCTTCCGGAACGTCGCCTGCACGTGGTTCTCGACGGTGCGGTGGCTCAACGACAACTGTTCGGCGATCTGCCTGGCGGTCAATCCCTTCGCCACGTGTCGCAGGACTTCGGTCTCGCGTTCGGTGAGGCTCGGCGTCCCGGATCCGGCGTCGGGCGTGCTGGCCATCCGCCGGTACTCCCCCAGCACCAGACCGGCCAGGCCGGGGGTGAACACGGCCCGTCCCTCGCCGGTTGCGCGCACGGCCGCGGCGAGTTCGACCTTCGACGCGCTCTTGACCAGATAGCCCGTGGCTCCGGCCTTCACCGCCTCCAGCACGTCGTCCCGCTCGTCGGAGGCGGACAGCACCAGGATTCGCGACGACGGGGACACCGCGAGCACCTCCGCCGTCGCCCGGGCACCCGTGCCGTCCGACAGGCGCATGTCCATCACCACGACGTCGGGGGTCACCACCGCGGCGCGGCGGCGGGCGGACGCGACGCCGTCGGCCGTCGCGACCACGTCGAAGCCGTCCTCGGCGAGGTCGCGGGCGACCGCATCCCGCCAGATCGGATGGTCGTCGACCACCATCACCCGGTACTCGCGCTCAGCGCCTGCCATCGCGGTCACCCCGTCTCGGAACGGTGAGCTCCCATTCCGTGCCTGCGTCCGGCCCGGTGTTCAACCGGGCGCCACCGCCCAACCAGTTCATCCGTCCCACAATCGATTTGGCGACACCGACACGTCCCTCGGCGACCGCCTGGTCGAGGCGTCCGACCGGGATGCCCACGCCGTCGTCACGGATGCTGACCACCACCGAGTCCCCGAGATCCTCGAGCAACACGAAGGCGTGGGCGCCCGCCCCGGCGTGCGCGACGACGTTGTCCAAGGCGTTGGCCACCGCGGCGTCCACCTCGGCCGCGACCGCCGCGTCCAACGGCACCGCGGTGGCGGGCAGACTCATTGACACCCGGTCGCTTGCGCGGGCCCGAAGCAATGCGACCAGATCGGTCGACGCCGAGGTTCCGACCGGCAGGCCAGTGCTGCCCGCGCTGACCAGGCGCCGCAACGCCCGCTCCTGCTCGCCCGCGAGCTCCGCCAATTCACCTGTCGGACCGCCGATCTCGCGGCCCCGCCGGGCTACCAGGGCGAGCACCTGGATGGCACCGTCGTGCACTTGGCGAGACAACCTGTCGCGCTCCTCCAGCGACGCCGCAAGCCGCGCCGCCTGCTGCAATTGGGCGTGGGCACGGCGCGCGGTCTGGGCCGCCATCCCGATGGCCAGCCCCACGGCGAGTTCGATGACGATAGTGGCGTTGCGGCCGACGTCGATGCTCACGTACCCCTTCAACGCGGCGCTGGCCGCAACCACCACGAGGGCAGTGGCCATGCCCGCGATCGGTCCGAACAAGATCGCCGCGGAGATGGTCGCGTTGGTGGCCCACAGGGTGGTCGGCCAGGACTGGTTGCCCGCCACCCACTGATCGGACGCGACCAGTTCGGTGGACAACATCAGCACCGCGACCACCGCTACCTCGGCGATCACCCAGGCCGGCCGGCGACCGAAACCCTGCAGGTATGCCGCCGCGCAGGCCACGCTCCAGCCGATCAGCACCGCGAAGAGCGCCCATCCGACCGCGGGCCGGTCCAGGTCGCCGTTGACCGCGATCTGAAAGCCCAACGCGTAGAGGCAGCTCAGCAGGCGGAATACCTGCGCCGCCCGCCACAGCGGGGTGGTGGGATCGGGGGGCACTACAGCACTTTCGACAAGAAGGCCTTCGTCCGTTCGTGCTTCGGGTTCGCCAGCATCTCGCGCGGGCGCCCGCTCTCCATGATGATGCCTTCGTCCATGAACACCAGTTGGTCGGCCACCTCCCGGGCGAACCCCATTTCGTGGGTGACCACCACCATCGTCATGCCTCCTTCGGCAAGTTTCTTCATGACACCCAGCACCTCGCCGACCAGCTCTGGGTCAAGCGCCGACGTCGGCTCGTCGAACAGCATCAGCTTCGGGTTCATCGCCAGCGCCCGCGCGATCGCCACGCGCTGCTGCTGGCCGCCGGACAGCTGCGCCGGATACGCATCGGCCTTTTCCGACAGCCCAACCTGTTTGAGCAGATCTCTGGCCCGCTCCACCGCAACGGCCTTCTTGTCGCCCTTGACATGTATCGGCGCCTCGACGATGTTCTCCAGCGCCGTGCGGTGTGGGAACAGGTTGAAATGCTGGAACACCATGCCGATGTCGCGTCGTTGCTTGGCAGCTTCACGGGGCGGCATTTCGTAGAGCTTGGTACCCCGTTCGCGATAGCCGATCAATACGCCATCCACATACAACCGTCCCGCGTTCACGGTCTCCAGATGGTTGATACAGCGCAGGAACGTCGACTTGCCGGACCCGGACGGACCGACCAGTACCAGCACCTGCCCCTTGCCGATCTCCAGGGTCACACCCTTGAGCACCTTGAGCGCACCGAAATTCTTGCACACGCTCTCGGCCAAAACCATTGGCGGGTTTATCTTTTCCGGTGCCGCTGTCATACGTGCCCCGCCTCGCCTATCTGCTTCGCCTTGGCCAGCGCCTCGAGTTGCTTGGTGGTCAGCTTGCGCGAGGCCCCGCGGGAGAAGTACCGCTCCAGGTAGAACTGGCCCACCATCAGGACGCTGGTGATCGCCAAGTACCAGGTCGCCGCCACCATCAGCAGGGGTACCGGCTGGAATATCACCCCGGCGATATCGCGGGCCGCCACGCCATACAAGTCGAGGCTGTAGGGCACGGCCGTCACCAGCGATGTGGTCTTGAGCATGCTGATGATCTCGTTGCCGGTCGGCGGAATGATGACCCGCATCGCCTGCGGGAGCACCGTACGCCGCATCGCCATGCCCCACGACATGCCCAGCGCTGTCGACGCCTCGGACTGGCCCTCCGGTACCGAACTGATTCCGGCGCGAATGATTTCGGCCATATAGGCGGCCTCATTGAGCGCCAGGCCGATCGTCGCGAGGATGAAGGGGATCGACAGGGCCTGCAGGTTGAGGTGGAAAAAAGTCGGCCCGAACGGCACGCCCAGCTGGATGTTCTGGTAGATGGTCGGGATTAAGCCCCAGAACACCAGCTGCACGTATATCGGGGTGCCTCGGAAGATCCACAGATAGACCCACGACACCGAGCGGAACACCGGGTTGGGCGACAGCCGCATCACCGCCAGGACGATGCCGAGCGCGATTGCGATCACCATCGAATAGATGGTCAACTGCAATGTCTTCCATGCCCCGGCTGAGACCCGCGCGTCAAAAAGGTACTTGCGGTAGGTGTCCCAGCCGTAGGCCCCGTTGGTGGCCGCACCGTAGAGGAACAGCACCACGAGGATGACGATGACGACCGCCGCCACCCAACGCCAGGGATGTCGCAGCGGAACGGCATCGATAGCGGCTGGGCTGGCAGCCGGCGACGTATCGACATCAACCATTTCGGCCGCCCGGGACTAGCCGACCGCGCCGTTGACGACCGGCTTGTCGATCATGCCCGCCTCGACGCCCCAGTTAGTGGCGATCTGCTTGTAGGCGCCGGTCTCGATCAGATGCTCGAGAGCCTTCTGCAACGACTGTGCCAGCGGCGAGCCCTTCTGCACCGGCCAGCCGTACGGCGCGGCGTCGGCGATCTCGCCGGCCTTCTCCAGCTTTCCGTTGCTCTGCTTGATGGCGTACAAAGTCACCGGGGAGTCGGACGACATGGCGTCTGCCTGGCCCAGCACCACGGCGTTGGTGGCGGCATCCTGGCCGTCGAACTTAAGGATTTCGATTGGCGGCTTGCCGGCGTCGGTGCAGGCCTTGCTCTTAGCGGGTAATTCGTCGACTTCCTCAGTCGTCGTTGCCTGCACGGCGACCTTCTTGCCGCAGGCGTTGTTCGGATCGACCGGATTGTCGGGGCGCTGCGCCCACAGAATGCCCGCCGAGAAGTAGGTGACGAAGTCGACCGAGGCCTCGCGCTCCTTGGTGTCGGTGAACGACGACATCCCGACGTTGTAGGTGCCGCCCTGGATGGACGGGATGATCTTCGCGAAGTCCGACTCGCGATACTCGGCGGTGAGACCGAGCGTGGCGGCGATCGCGTTCATCAGATCGACGTCGAACCCGACGATCTTGCCGCTCGGGTCCTTGAACTCGTTGGGCGAGTACGGAAGGTTGACCCCGACGACCAGTTTGCCTGACGACTTGATGGCCTCGGGCACGGTGTTCGCGATCGCATCGACCTTCTCCGCCGTCGCCGCGGTCGTGCTGGTCGACGGGCCGGAACTGTCCGTATTGCTCGCACATCCTGAAACCGCCATCGCGCCGGTCGCGGCAAAAACCGCGGCGATGCGCCACATCTTCCCACCTGACACGAGTTGCCTCATCTTTCTGAAATTGGGCCTCAATTAGTG
>JAVRPF010000614.1:0-7668 GCA_032162385.1 Mycobacterium sp. | reverse complement strand
AGCCGCAGGAAGTTGTAGTACTGACCGATGACTTGATTGCCGCCCTTGGAGAAGTTCAGCGTGAACGTCGGCATGTCCCCGCCGAGGTAGTTGACCCGGAACACCAGGTCCTCCGGCAAGTATTCCGAACTGCGCCACACCACGAAGCCGATGCCCGGATAGGTCAGGCCGTACTTGTGGCCGCTGACGTTGATCGACACCACCCTCGGCAGGCGGAAGTCCCAGACCACCTCGGGGTGCAGGAAGGGCACGACGAAGCCGCCGCTCGCGGCATCGACGTGCACCGGCACGTCTACTCCGCCGTCTGCCGCCAGCTTGTCGAGGGCGGCACAGATTTCGGCGATGGGATCGAGCTCGCCGGAGTACGTGGTGCCGAGGATCGCGACCACGCCGATGGTGTCCTCGTTGACCGCGGCGAGCACCTGCTCGGGGCTGATGACGTAGCGACCCTCCTCCATGGGGAGATAGATCGGCTCGACGTCGAAGTATCGGCAGAACTTCTCCCACACCACCTGGACGTTGGAACCCATCACCAGATTCGGGGTCCGCTTACGCCAGTCCTTTCCCGCCTTCTCACGCCAGCGCCAGCTCATCGCCAGCCCGGCCAGCATGACGGCCTCACTGGACCCGACCGTGGATACCCCGATCGCGCTGGCCGGGTCGTCGTCGCGCAGCCCCTCGGCGTGGAACAGGTCGGCGACCATGCACACGCAACGCTGCTCGATCGCCGCGGTCGCGGGGTACTCGTCCTTGTCGATCATGTTCTTGTCGAAGGTCTCCGCCATCAGCTTCTCGGCCTCGGGATCCATCCACGTGGTCACGAAGGTGGCGAGGTTGAGCCGCGAGCTGCCGTCCAGCATGAGTTCGTCGTGGATGAACCGGTACGCCGTCTGCGGGTCCATGCACTCGTCGGGCAGCCGCAGCGTCGGGACCGGCGCCATCGAGAACCGCCCGGTGTACGCGGGGGCGATCGATGGTGCCGTGGTGTGCCTGGCGGGCATGGCGATACCTTTCGTTGGGGGCTACAAGCTTGCGATCGCGGCGCGCAGGTGTCCGAGGATGCGCGCGGCCGACGTCGGTGCCGGGCGCGGACCCGGATCGTGGGCCGACAGGTCGGCGGCCCTGGCGTGCACGAACGCCGCCATGGCCGCGGCCTCACCGGTGGGCAGTCCGGCGGCGAGAAGCGCACCGATGACGCCGGACAGCACGTCGCCGGACCCGGCGGTGGCCGCCCAGGACTGGCCCGCGGGGTTGAGGTAGACGTGTCCCGCCGAGCCCGGTTCGGCGATCACCGTGACGTTGCCCTTGAGCAGGACGGTGGCGCCGAACGCGTCAGCCAGACGTCGGGTGGCCGAGACGCGGTCGTCTCCTGGCGGATGGCCTGCCAGACGGGCGAACTCGCCCGCGTGCGGGGTCAGCACGGTGGGTGCGTTGCGCTTGGACACTAGGTCGGGACGGGCGGCCAGGATCGTCAGACCGTCGGCGTCGACGATCACCGGCAGGTCGGTGTCGAGGGCGAACCACAGCGCGGCGGCGCCGGCCTCGTCGGTGCCGAGGCCCGGTCCCACCACCCACGCCTGAACCCGGCCCGCCGCGCTCACGGTCGGCGCGGCGACGACCTCGGGGCGGTGTGAGACCACCTCGGCTGCCGCGCTGCCCGCGTAGCGCACCATGCCGGACGTCGCCGCGACGGCGGCGCCGGTGCACAGGATCGCCGCGCCGGGGTAGGCCGCCGATCCGGCCAGCACGCCGGTGACGCCCTGCGTGTACTTGTCGTCGGTGGCTCCCGGCACCGGCCAGCGCGCGGCGACGTCGGCGGCATCGACGCCGACCAGATCGGTATCGGGAAGGTCGAGGCCGATGTCGATCAACTCGACGCGCCCGCAATCACCAAGGACATGAACCGGTTTGAGGCCGCCGAACGTCACGGTCAGTACGGCGCGGACGTGGGGTTCGTCCGCCGCGCCGGTCTGGACGTCGATGCCGCTGGGCAAGTCCACCGCGACGACGGGGATTCCCGCGGCGTCGACGGCGGCGAACACCTCGGCCGCGGCCGGACGCAGCGGTCCCGAGCCGGAGATCCCAACGACGCCGTCGATCACCAGATCGGTTGCGGCTGGCAGTTTTCCGACGACACGACCACCGGCCCTGGTGAACGCCGCCAGCGCCACGGCGTGGACGCGGTCCGGGTTGAGCACGACGGCGGTGGTGCTCACCCCGCGACGGCGCAGGAAGGTCGCGGCCCACAGCGCGTCGCCGCCGTTGTCGCCGGAGCCGACGACCGCGCACACCCGCCGGCCGGCGATCGCACCGGTGCAGGACTTGAGTTCGCGGGCGATCGCGGTGGCCAGTCCGTGGGCGGCCCGGCGCATCAGGGCACCATCGGGCAGGCTTCGCAGCAGCGGCGCCTCTGCCGCACGGATCGCGTCCGCGGAGTAGTAGTGCCGCATCGTCACCAAGGCTACGTGCTCCCGCGGCGCGCCGACGGTGAACGCGAGACGGTGGACTCGGGCCTCGACCGACACACGCGGCGTTATGGCTGCAATGCAGCTAATATGCATGCATGGTAGCCATCACGGTGCGCGGCATCCCCGACCGCGTTCGCGACGAGTTGGCTGCACGGGCCGCGCGGGCGGGACAGTCGCTGCAGGAGTATCTCCGGGGCCTGCTGGTGGCGACCGCGGACAAGCCGACCGTGGATGAGGTACTGGCCCGCGCACGGGCGCGTGTCGCTGCGACGGGGGTTCGAGTCGGTGCCGACGACATCCTGACCGGCCGGGACGCCGATCGTCGATGACCGACCGGGTCGTATGCGATGCATCGGTCATCGTGGCAGCGCTGCTCGACTCCGGACCCGATGGGCAGTGGGCAGTGGCTCGACTGACCGGCGTCGAACTGCATGCACCCTCGTTGATGCAGTACGAGTGCGCGAACGTGATTCGGCGCCTGGAACTCGGCGGCACCGTGGGCGCCGACCAGGCCGCCCTGGCATACGCCGATCTCCTCGACCTGAACATCACGGTGTGGCCGTATGAGGTTCTCGGCGGCCGCGTTTGGCAGTTGCGCCAGAACCTGACCAGTTACGACGCGGCCTACGTCGCCTTGGCTGAGACGTTGTCCGCGACGCTCATCACGCTGGATCGGCGCATCCCACGATGCCCGGAGGTCGAGTGCGCGATCGCCACACCCCCGCGACTCCGTCGGAGGTGACTGGCTGGGCGGGGGCGGCAACAAGGTTCGCAAACTGCAGTGGACGTGTGCCCAAGCGTTGGCCTCGGGGGCGAACACTCTGGTCTGGACGCCCTGTTCGGGGCATCGATTGTGTGGTCGGCAGATGGTGACGAGGTCGCGCTGCAGGCGCGGGTGGACGAGATCGCCGCCGAGTTGGAGAACGCTGGTCGCCGTCCGGCGGTGATACCGTTCGGTGGCTCCACGCCTCTGACGACCAATGCTTACCGGGACGTCACGCGCGAAATCCTCTCCCAGGGTGTTGATCCCGGCCACGTCGTGGTCGCGGTGGGGTCGGGTGCCACGATGGCTGGGCTGGTGCGGGGCTTCGGGTCGCAACGGGTGCTCGGGGTGCATTGCGGAGCGGTCACCGACCCGCACCGCACGGTACGGGCGTCGTTTCCCGTTCACCATCCGGCACCCACGAGTCTGCGGATCCGCACGGACCAGGTCGGCGCTGGGTATGGGCGAGTCACCCCGAAGTCACCGCCGCTCTGACATTGGCCGCCCGCACGGAAGGCATCGCCTTCGACCCGGTCTACACCGGGCGCGCGTTGGCCGGACTCATCGCAGAGGTCGAAGATCGGCGCATCGAGCCGGAATCGACGGTAGTGCTGATGCACACCGGCGGACTCCCGGGCTTCTTCGGCAGCACCGAGTTCCTCGCCGGGCTGGGCGACGTCGGCTGACCTGACTTGGTCAGGCCCGGTCTACCTCATCCCAGAAGCGATGAGACCGCGCGGCGATCTCGTCGGGATACTCGCCGTTGATGGCGTGCGATGCTCCGGCGCAGAACTCGATCTGCCCGTTCGGCAACAGGTTTCGTGCCCGGGATGTCGAGCGAACGCAACTGATCGTCGGTGAACACCTTCGGCATCGGCGACCGCAGGACGAAGTCGTTGGAGCCCGCGGAGATCAGCGCGGCCTCGGGCACCGAATCGTCGGCGTCGGCGCCTCCCGCGATCCAGCGCAACACCCTGCGGCGCAGCGCTTCGCGAACGCCAGGAGAAACAGCGCCCCTGAGAGGGCTGTCTTGAGAGGTACGCACAGTTGGTGGCCGTCCACCCGCCGATCGAAACCCCATCAGGTGCGCGGCATCCAGTCCGAGGCCGGCGATCGTCTCGTCGAGCCATTGCGCCTGATCGTCGGGGCCGGTTGTCGGCTGCTCCTGAACCGAAAGGCCTGCCTCGCCGAGCAGGTCGACGCAGTAGGCCGTACGCCCCTTCAGCACGCCAGGCAGGTTCGGCCGCCACATCGGCGTGGAGGCGTTGCGGCCCGGCAGAAGTACGACCGGAGGACAGTCGTTCGCGGGCCCGTCGAACCGGTAGGCGCGCACCGTACCGAAACTCGTTGGCACGTCGAACGATGCACTGAAACGGCGGTAGCCCGGCCATGCCCGTCCGGTAGGTCGCGAGGAAGTGCGCGAAGCCGTCGTGCCCGACGTCGCCGACGAAGTGGCCCATCTTGGTCCGGCTCGATCGCCGTGCGATGCGCGGCTGCGGAATTTCGAGCTCCATCGGCCGGGCTACTCGACGGTGACGGACTTGGCCAGGTTTCGCGGCTTGTCGACGTCGTAGCCGCGGGCGCGGGCGACCTCCGCGGCGAACACCTGCAAGGGAATCGTCGACAGCAGCGGCTGGAAGAGCGTTGACACCGCAGGGATTTCGATCAGATGGTCGGCGTAGGGCCGCACCGTGTCGTCACCCTCCTCGGCGATCACGATGGTGATCGCGCCACGGGCCTGAACCTCGCGGATGTTGCTCATCAGCTTCGAATGCAGCAACGCCGCATTCTTCGGCGACGGCATCACGACGATGACGGGTAGGCCGTCGTCGATGAGCGCGATCGGCCCGTGCTTGAGCTCGCCGGCGGCGAAACCCTCGGCGTGTATATATGCCAGTTCCTTCAGCTTGAGCGCGCCCTCCAGCGCGACGGGGTAGCCGACGTGGCGGCCCAAGAACAACACCGTCGGCGACGACGCGTACCGGCGGGCCAGTTCCGCGACGGGCTCCATGCAGGTCAGTACCCGGCTGACGAGATCGGGCATCGCCTCGAGTTCGTGGTACTCGCGTTCGACCTCGTCGGGGTACTTGGTGCCGCGCGCCTGGGCCAGTGCGAGGCCGACGAGGTAGTTGGCGGCGATCTGCGCCAGGAAGGTCTTGGTGGACGCCACGCCGATCTCGGGTCCGGCGCGGGTATAGAGCACCGCGTCGCACTCGCGCGGAATCTGGCTGCCGTTGGTGTTGCAGATCGCCAGCACCTTGGCCTTCTGCTCCTTGGCGTGCCGGACGGCTTCCAGCGTGTCGGCGGTTTCGCCGGACTGCGAGATGGCTACGACGAGCGTGCTGCGGTCCAAAACGGGGTCCCGGTACCGAAATTCACTCGCGAGCTCGACCTCGACGGGCAGCCGGGTCCAGTGCTCGATCGCGTACTTGGCGAGCAGGCCGGAGTGGTACGCGGTGCCGCAGGCAACCACGAAGACCTTGTCGACCTCCCGCAACTCCTGATCCGACAGGCGCTGCTCGTCGAGCACGATCCGGCCGTCGATGAAGTGGCCCAGCAGGGTGTCGGCGACCGCCGCGGGCTGCTCGGCGATCTCCTTGAGCATGAAGTACTCGTAGCCGCCCTTCTCGGCGGCCGACAGGTCCCAGTCGATGTGAAAACGCCGAGCATTGGCGGCATCGTCTTTGCCGTCGAAGTCACTGATCCGGTATCCGTCGGCGGTGATCACCACGGCTTGGTCCTGGCCGAGCTCGACGGCGTCGCGGGTGTGCTCGATGAACGCGGCGACGTCGGATCCGATGAACATCTCGCCGTCGCCGACGCCGATCACCAACGGCGTGGACCGCCGCGCGGCGACGATCATGCCAGGCTCGTCGGCGTTGGCGAAGACCAGCGTGAAGTGCCCCTCGAGCCGTCGCAGCACGGCCAGCACCGAGGCCGGGAAGTCGCCGGCGGTGTCGCCGTGGCGGTACTGCTCGGAGACGAGGTGGACGGCGACTTCGGTGTCGGTGTCACTGGCGAACTCGACGCCGGCGGCTTCCACCTCGGCGCGCAGGGCCGCGAAGTTCTCGATGATCCCGTTGTGGACGACGGCGATCTTGCCTGCGGCGTCGCGGTGCGGGTGCGCGTTGCGATCCGTCGGGCGGCCGTGGGTGGCCCAGCGGGTGTGGCCCATGCCGGTGCTGCCGGCGAGCACACCGGCGTCGGTCTCCTCGAGCGCGGCCTCCAGGTTGGCCAGGCGTCCCGCGCGGCGACGGACGGTCAGCCCGGCTGCGCCGTCGAGAAGCGCAACGCCCGACGAGTCGTATCCCCGGTACTCCATCCGGCGCAGCGCGTCTACGACGATGCCCCTGGCAGGACGCTGCCCGATGTAGCCGACGATTCCGCACACGAGCAACAACGATAGTGCAGCCGCAGCCCCCAAACCGTTTCTGCGGGTGTTGCGGTGACCCTGCCCCGGGGCTCGAGTTACCCGTGTCTGGCAGCCCTGGATGCGGAGTCGGACCGGGAAGCAAGCTCGCCGAGCAGGGCGGCGACCACGCCGAACGCGAAGTACAGCGGAACCAGCCACGGTCCCACTCCGCGAACAGGACGATCACACCGTGGACTCAACTTCATCCACGGAACGTAACGCGGTGGCGCGTGGGCTACGGTCAACGAGTGGCCAAGACGAAGCAGCTCTTCGCTGCGTTGACGCGCCGGGGCCCGCATCGGGTTCTGCGGGGTGACCTGGCCTTTGCCGGCCTCCCGGGCGTCGTCTACACCCCCGAGTCGGGGATGAACCTGGCCGGCGTGGCGTTCGGCCACGACTGGCTCGCGGGCGCGGACCGCTACCACCGCACCCTGGAACACCTGGCGTCGTGGGGCATCGTCGCGGCGGCGCCCAACACCGAGACCGGCGTCGCGCCGTCGGTGCTGAATCTGGCGTTCGACCTGGGCACGACGCTCGACATCATCGCAGGCGTGCGACTGGGCACCGGCAAGATCAGCGTGCACCCCACCAAGCTGGGTGTCGTCGGCCACGGTTTCGGCGGCTCGGCGGCCGTGTTCACCGCCGCGGGCATGCCGGACAAACTCAAGGCGGCCGTGGCCCTCTTCCCGTCGGTGACGCAACCGCAGGCCGCGCAGCCGGCCGCGGGCCTGCGCGTGCCGGGACTGATCCTCACCGCGCAGACTGACCCGAACAACATCCGGTCGAACGCCGCGGACCTGTCGGCGGCGTGGAAGGCCGCGACGATGCGCACGGTGGCCAAGGCCAAGCCCGGCGGGCTGGTCGAGGGCTTTCGATTGACCCGCGTGGTCGGTCTTCCCGGCGCGGACCGCAGCACCCAGAAGGTGGTCCGCGCGCTGTTGACCGGCTACCTACTGCACATCCTCGCAGGTGACAAGACCTACAAGGACTTCAGCGATCCCGAGGTCGTGCTGCCGAAGACGGCG
>JAVRPF010000613.1:0-4125 GCA_032162385.1 Mycobacterium sp. | reverse complement strand
CGGCGTAATCGGTTCCCGCACCCATCAACAACCCCGTCATCAAGACGAGGGTCTGAGGCCCGACGGGCAGGCCGTGAAGGCCGAGTCCTGCCACCACCTGTTGCGCCACGACGAGGGAGAGCCCGATCGTGGCCAGCGGCAGCAGCATCGCGATCACGTTGCGGTACACCACCATGAGGATCGTCAACACCATCAACACCGTGGCGATCTCGATGAAGTGCTGGTCTTCCGCCCCGGTCGAGGTGAGATCGTCCATCGTCGCCGCCGGGCCGACCACGTTGGCGGTCAGAGTCGTGTTCGCCGTCGTGTCCTTGACGATCTTGACGACGTTTCGATAGGCCGACTGTCCCTCGGCGGTGCCCGTCACCCCGGCGAGGTTCACCGGCAGTTGCCAGGCCTTGCTGTCGGTGCTGGTGAGGGCTTGTCGGAGTTCGGGGATGTGCACGAAGTCCTGCGTCGACACCACATGGGTGGTGTCGGCGCGGAGATTCTCCACCAGTTTCTGATAGGTGCCGTCATCGGCGGGCGTCAGCTTGTT
Organism: Mycobacterium sp.; assembly: GCA_032162385.1. Lineage (GTDB taxonomy): Bacteria > Actinomycetota > Actinomycetes > Mycobacteriales > Mycobacteriaceae > Mycobacterium. The sequence continues at coordinate 3,587 of JAVRPF010000613.1, read as the reverse complement.
CTCGTTGCTCAGGATGACGACCGCGAGGTTGTCCGAACTGGCCTCGTGGAAGGCCTGCTTCATCTCGTTGCTCGACACCAGAACGGGAGAGTCGCTCGGCAGGAACGCAGGTGGCTTCTGCGTGGCGACGACCGGCAACGGCGGAAACGCCAGGAACAACGCAATCGCCAGCGCCAGCCATGCGGCGATGACCATCAGCGGGTGGCGGACGATGAAACGGCCCAATACCGGAAATCCGATCCCCTGGAACGGTTTCCGGAACGCGGCGAGGCTAGGCATCCTCACGGCAATCAGTTCGCGGCCATGACGCCGGCCTTCTCCTCGAGGAGATCGGCTGCGGCCCCGACACTGGCCTCGGGCTTGGTCAGCTCGGTCGCGACCTCGCGGGCGCGGGCAGTGAAACGAGGAGCCAGCACCGCACGGAGGTCGGCGAGCAGCCGGTCCTGGGTGGTGGACGAGAATCGCCGGGAGGTGCCCACTTCAAGCCGCTTCACCTGGTTTGCCCACACCGGCTGGTCGGCTCCGACCCACAGGACAAGGGTCGGCACACCGGCGCGCATACCCGCGGCCGTGGTACCCGCGCCACCGTGGTGCACGACCGCCCGGCAGGCGGGGAACGCCGCCGCATGATTGACCGCGCCGACCAGCTTGACGTGGTCACCGTAAGCGGTGTCGTCGAGATCCCAGACCCCGGAGGAAATGAGAGCCCGCTCCCCCAGCTTCGCGCACACCGCACTGATCATGGCGACCGCCTCCGAGGGAGATTCAACGGGCATGCTGCCGAACCCGAAGTATATCGGTGGGCTACCACGGGCCATCCACGACGCCACCTCGTCGTCGGTCGATGTCGGCAATTCCATCGTCAGCGCACCGACGAATGGCCGCGTCCCGCCCCACTCCTCGGCCAGGCCGGAGAAGAACAGTTGGTCGTACGCCTGAATCTCGAGCGCGCCGCCCTCGACGATGCGCCGCGCGCACCGGACCGTGGCCGCGGGCAAGCCGAGTTCGCGTCGCTGCTCGTCCTCGGCGGCCTTCATCATCCGCCAGTGCAGCCACTCCACCGAGGCCCACACCGAGCGGATCAACGGCGGCGGCGCCGGGATCGGTACGGCGCTGCTGTTCACCCTGGCCGGGAAGTAGTGCAAGGCAGCGAGCGGAATGCCCTGATACTCGGCGACGTTGGCGACCACTTCTTGATAGGTCGTGCCCGTCAGGATCAGATCAGTGCCCTCGGAGAGCGACACCAACGTCGCGCTCATCTCTGCCCATCCCTCGGTGATGTACTCCATGCCCTTGCGCACCAGCGTGACGGGGTTCTGGATCTTCCAGAACTCGCGGAAGAAGTCGGCTTCCAGCTGTTTCTGTGAGTCCGGACCGTAGGGCACCACACCCGGCACGCCTGCGGACTCGACGAACTCCACGAGGTTGGGCGGAGCAGCCATCCGTACCTCGTGCCCGCGGCGCAGGAGTTCGCGACCGACCGCCGCGCATGGTTCCACATCACCCCGGGTGCCATGCACAGCCAGGGTGAACCTCATGGGTTCACCCTGCCTGCCATCGCTGCACCGACCCATTGGGAGGAGGAGGGATCAAGCCGTCTCACGCATGGAGGTCACGACCACCTCACGGCCTTCGGCGACTCCGGCGTAGACCTCCTGCATCGCCTCGACGTAGCGGGTGACCGACTCCCGAGCGATCGGGTTGTCCGGGAAGGAGACCGTCAACGCGGTCTCGTCGTGGACGCGTCCCACCCACATGCAGATGTGGGCCGGACTCATGCCGTCGCTGTAGGCCCGTGCGTTCACCCCGTCGAGATGGGAGGCGACCACCGCGGAGAGCGGGGGCAGTCCGGCGTCGAGGTAGGCCAGCATGGGGAAACCGCGCTGCGACCGGTGCAGCCACGGCACCAACTCCAGGACCCGGTCGAACGGAACCTTCGCCAGGTCCGTGTTCGCGTCGAACGACTTCTGCGCCGCGCGGGCCGTCTGGGCGAAGGAGCCCGCCGTCACGGGTACGCCGACCGGAATCATGCCGGTGAACCAACCGCACGTCATGAACTCCTCCGGAGTCGTGCGCATGTCCTTCGGCGTCATACCGTAGTACGTGTCCACGCCGGTCAATCGGTACTGTGCGACGGCCGCGGCGGCGAACACCCCGCCGACGAACCGCGAACCCGCTGCAATGCAGGCGTTTTCGAAGCGGGCCGTCTGCTCTGCGTTCATCAGCTGGGTGACCATGAGGTCGCCACCGCAAGGCGTCGACGGATCACCAAGCGGCAGGGAGAACTCGGGAAGGGTCCCGTCGTTGCTACTCGCGAAGTCGATCCAGTTTCGCACCAGCGGAGATTCCGCAGTCAGCGCCGACGTGTACTGATGCTGGCGAACACAGTAATCGTCGTAGCCACTCGGCTCCGGAAGCTGCGGTGGCGCACCGCCTTCGAGCAATGTGGTGTAGGTCTGGTGGATCTCGACGAACAACATCGCCATCAGCATGGGGTCGGTGTGGACGTGGTCCATGATCACATAGAAGCTGAAATGATCCTCGTACTGAATGACGCCGAAACTGAAGCAATCCCATTCGGCCGTCGTCGGGGTGGTGAGGACCAACTGGTGGAATTCGTCGGCCGACATCGCACCGTGCCTGGTCGGGACGAACTTGATGTCGTTGGCATTCTGCATCGTCCGCCGCACGATGCGGCCGTCATCCCTGTACTCGAACCAGCTGCGATAGGTGTCGTGGCGACGGAGATGCGCGTTGATCACGTAGTTCATCGCCCGTTGGTCGCACTGCCCTTGCTCATCCCAAGAGACGGTCACCAGGCGTGAGTAGTCCAGCCCGCGCTCGGCGAACTCGTGGAAGCCCCGAACGTGCTGGGCCTGCATGTAACTGGCCGGCACGGTACTCACCGGCGCCGCCATCGCCTTCGCCCGTGATGCCGGTGACCCGTGCCATGACACGACCGAACCCGTTCCCGGCTCCCACTCGTCGAGCCTGACGATCTCCAATGCTCCTACGAACACCGTTCACTCCTCACTGCGCGCAACACCCAGAACAACGACGACACCCGAAACCTGCGGAGACCTCATGCAGCCACCTCCGCAGGCTCCAACTTTCCGCAGAGGGAGTCCGCCAATCCTCGAATCGTGGTGATGTCCGTTGCGGTAATGCGTATCCCCGTCTCCGTCTCCACCCGGGTGCGGAGCTCGAGGTTGCCCAACGAGTCCAGCCCGTACTCCGACAGAGGACGGTCCGGGTCGACGGACCTGCGCAGGATCAGGCTGATCTGATCGGAGATCAGCCGCCTGAGCCGGGCCGGCCACTCCTCGCGCGGCAGTTCGTTCAGTTCGGTGAGGAACTGGCTCGTACCGGTGCCGCCCCTCCCCAACGACTGGAATGCCTCGGCGAACCGGCTGGTCTGCGCGAACGCCGTCAACCAGGGTGTCCCGGCAATCGGTGCGTAGCCGGTGTAGCCGCGGTTGAAACGCGCCAGGACGTCGAAGGCATGGGCACCGTCCTCCGGTGCAATGGCCATCGAGCCGTCCTCGGCCATGCCCTGCCCGGCTCCGATCTCGGCCCAGGCCCCCCAG
>JAVRPF010000612.1:0-3094 GCA_032162385.1 Mycobacterium sp. | reverse complement strand
ATCTGCCTGCAGCTCAGCCCGAATCCGCTGAACCTGATGACCGGATACCTCGGTGATCCGGCGCGCAACGATGCGGCGATGTCGGGCGGTTACTACCACACCGGCGACGTCGCCAGCCGCGACGAGGACGGTTACATCACCTACATTGGCCGCACCGACGACGTGTTCAAGTGCTCGGACTACAAGGTGTCGCCGTTCGAGTTGGAGAGTGTGCTCATCGAGCACCCGGCGGTGGTCGAGGCCGCCGTGGTGCCACAACCCGACGAAACCCGGTTGGCCGTGCCGAAGGCGTACGTGGCGCTCGCCGATGGTTGGCCCGCCGACGCCGAAACCGCCAGGTCGATCCTCGAGTACGCCCGCGACCACCTCGCGCCGTACCTGAGGGTCCGCCGCGTCGAGTTCTTCGAGCTGCCCAAGACGATTTCGGGCAAGATCCGCCGCGTCGAGCTGCGCAAACGCGAGGATGAGGCACACCGATCGGGCTCCCCGATCGCAACGGAGCACCGCTACGAGGACCTGGTGAGTTGAGCGATGAAATCCCATGACGCCGGCCCGACCGACACGCCGATCCTCGAGGAGACCATCGGGGCGAACTTCGAGGCGACCGCCGCGCGCCACGCGGATGTCGAGGCGCTGGTCGACGTGGCCGCAGGCCTGCGGTGGACCTATGCCGAACTGAACGTCGAAATCGACCTCATCGCAAGGGGTTTGATGGCAAGGGGGATCGACAAGGGCGACCGTGTCGGGATCTGGGCGCCGAACTGTGCGGAGTGGACGATCGTCCAGTACGCAATGGCCAAGATCGGCGCGATCCTGGTGAACATCAACCCCGCCTACCGCGCGCACGAGTTGGCCTACGTGCTCAATCAGTCGGGGGTGCGCACGCTGATCTCCGCGATCGCGTTCAAGACCTCCGACTACCGGAGCATGATCGACGAGGTCGGGCCGGAGTCGCCCGCGCTGTCCGACGTCGTCTTCCTGGGCACCCCCGACTGGCAGCGGCTTCGTGCCGACGCCGACGCGGTGAGCCAGGACGGGCTGCGCGACCGGCTCGCCGGACTGGCCAACACCGACCCGATCAACATCCAGTACACCTCGGGCACAACGGGTTTCCCCAAGGGGGCCACGCTGTCGCACCGCAACATCCTGAACAACGGCTACTTCGTCACCGGCCTGATCAATCTGGGCCCCGGCGATCGGCTGTGCATCCCGGTGCCCTTCTATCACTGCTTCGGCATGGTGATGGGCAACCTGGGCTGCACGACGCGCGGCGCCACGATGGTGATCCCGGCGCCAGGGTTCGATCCGGCCGCGACCCTGGCGGCCGTCGAGCAGGAGCGGTGCACCGGGGTGTACGGCGTACCGACGATGTTCATCGCCATGCTCGGCCATCCCGACTTCGCAGGCCGCGACCTGTCGTCGTTGCGCACCGGGATCATGGCGGGCGCGGTCTGCCCGGTCGAGGTGATGAAGCGCTGCGTCAACGACATGAACATGACCGAGGTCGCCATCGCCTACGGCATGACCGAGACCGCCCCGGTGTCCTGCCAGACGCTCGTCGATGACGACGAGGACCGGCGCACCTCCTCGATCGGCCGCGCGCACCCGCACGTCGAGGTCAAGATCATCGACCCCGACACCGGCGAGGTGGTCGAGCGCGGCCAACCCGGTGAGTTCTGCACCCGGGGTTACTCGGTGATGCTCGGCTACTGGCAGGACGAAGAGAAGACCGCGGAGGCAATCGATTCCGAAGGCTGGATGCACACCGGCGACCTCGCGGTGATGCGGGAGGACGGCTACTGCAACGTAATCGGCCGGATCAAGGACATGGTGATCCGCGGCGGGGAGAACATCTACCCGCGCGAGATCGAGGAGTTCCTCTACACCCACCCCGACATCGAGGACGCCCAGGTCATCGGAGTTCCCGACGAGCGCTACGGCGAGGAGACCTGCGCGTGGATCAGGATGAAGCCCGGCCGTTCGCCGCTCGACGCCGACGCGGTGCGTGCCTTCGCCACCGGCAAGCTGGCGAACTACAAGATTCCGCGCTACGTCCACGTCGTCGACGAATTTCCGATGACGGTGACCGGCAAGGTCCGCAAGGTCGACATGCGCGAGGAGAGCGTCCGGCTGCTGGGCCTCTGAATTGCTCCGGTGGCGGCGACGTCGCACTGCTGCGAGAGTTGACCCATGTCCGCCGCGACCACGTCCGCAGTCCTCGGGCGGCGTGCGTGCGCGCTGGTCGCGGTGGGTTCGGCCGCGGTGCATGGGCTGATGCTCGGCCGGGCCGACAGCCCCGCCCTGGCGGTGCTCGTCGTCGCGATGATGGGCGCGTGCCTGTACTGCGCCCGCGACCTGTGGACGGCGGGCTCGCCGCGGGCGTGGTGCGTCGTCGCGGTGATGAACCTCGGCATGGTTGCGGTGCACTGGCCGGCGCCGGGTCATCACCACGGTGGGGAGGTCAGCACTGCGGTGGCGATCCCCAGCTCGACACTGATGGCCGTGGCGACCTCGCTCTCGGTGCTCGAAGCGGCGGCGGCCACCGCGGTGCTCTACGTCCAGAGCAGGGGCCGCGCCGTCAGCCTTGGCTAACCCTTGGGCGGGGTGAACTGGCTCAGCACCAACTGGGCGCCCTGGGGATCGCGGACCGTCGCCGTCTTCGTCCACTCGGTGTCCTCGGTGTCGACGACGGTGCCGCCGAGCGCCTCCGCGGTCTCCGCGGAGGCGTCCCGGTCGCTGACGGCGAAGGTCACCTGCCAGAGTTCGGGATGGCCCTCCGCGATGATGCCCATCCAGGCCACGGCGTCCTCGAACCCAGGTGGCGCCACGAGGCCGGACTGCCGCTCTCTGATGTCGGGGTCGACCGTCGCGGCGAGGTGATCGCCGTAGCCGGGCAGCCGGATCATCGTCGCAAACCCGACGTCGTCGACCGCCCAACCGAACCGCTCCGAGTAGAACGTGGCGGCGGTGTGGGGATCCGAGGTGAGGAGGTCGCTGAAGTTCCACGTCCCCGGTGTGTTGACCAGTTGCGCGCCGAGTCGCTTGCGCGCCTGCCACAGCCGGAACTCGGCCCCGCGGGGATCGACGCACACGG
>JAVRPF010000611.1:0-3302 GCA_032162385.1 Mycobacterium sp. | reverse complement strand
GTTCTTCCTGCTCACCGACGACCGTGCCGGAACACCGGCACCGGCCAGTCCCGACGACAATCTCGACAAGCCGTGCTACGACCTTCGCGGCATGCTGCACAACTACCTGGTCGTCGACGAGATCGTCTCGGCGATGAACGAACTGGGTTGGGACGTCTACTCGTTCGACCACGAGGATGGCAACGGCCAGTTCGAGACGGACTTCACCTACACCGACGCGGTGTCGATGTCGGACCGGCTGGTGTTCTTTCGCATGATGGTCGGCGAGATTGCCCGCAAGCACGGGCTGTTCGCGTCGTGGATGCCCAAACCATTCGCCGACCGGACCGGCAGTGGCGCCCACTACAACATGTCGTTGGCCGACGGCGCCGGCGTCAACCTCTTCGCCGACGCGCACGATCCACGCGGCTGCGGCCTGTCGAAGCTCGGATACCAGTTCATTGCCGGAGTGTTGCGCCACGCGTCGGCGATCTGTGCGGTGATCGCCCCGACGGTCAACAGCTACAAGCGACTGGTCAAGCAGGGCAGCATGTCCGGGCTGACCTGGGCGCCCGTCTTCGCCTGTTACGGCGACAACAACCGCACCAACATGCTCCGCATCCCGAGGGGCGGCGGTCGAGTCGAGTGCCGTGCCGCCGACAGCGCCAACAACCCGTATCTCGGTGCGGCGATCATGCTGGCGGCAGGACTGGAGGGCATCCGCGAAGGGCTCGACCCTGGCGACCCCAACCGGGACAACCTGTATAACCTGTCGGAGGCCGATCTGCTCGAGCGTGACATCGGATGGCTGCCCCGCTCCCTCGGGGAGGCGATCGAGGCGCTGGAACCAGACCCACTGGCGCGCAGCGTGTTCGGCGACGTCATGTTCGACTCGTATGTCACCGAGAAGCGCGCCGAGTGGGACTCCTTCGCCGCACACGTGTCGTCGTGGGAAACCGACCGCTACCTGAGATTCTGGTGAGCACGCGGTGGGGTGAGCTGTCCTCGGCGCAGCTCGCCGACCGCATCGCCGCGGACCCGGACTGCGTGGCGCTGATCCCCGTCGGGGCCACCGAACAACACGGACCGCATCTGCCGGTCGGTACCGACACGATCATCGCCACCGAACTCGCCGAGGCCGCAGCGGGTGATGCGGCTGTCGTGCTGCCGGCGCGTGCGTTTGGCGCCAGCTTCTTTCACGGATCCAGACTGGCAGGCACGGTGGCGTTCTCGGGTGAGGAGACCGCCGCGACGGCCCTCCTGGTCGCCGAGGCGTGCGTCGACTCGGGGTTTCGCCGGGTGCTGTTCGTGAACGGTCACGTCGGCAACGCGGCGCCGCTCTGGATCGCCTGCGACGGGTTTCGCCGGGTGTGTGCCGACCGCCGGATCGGCGTCATGCAGTGGTGGGATCTGACCGCCGACATCGCAGACCGCGCCACCGAGGATGCCGTCGACTGGCACGCCAACGCCGCCGAGACGTCGATCATGCTGGCGCTGAGACCGGAATTGGTCGACACCGAGAAGATGCAAACCGCCGACGATCCCGACCGGACGGAAGGCGCCGTCTTCCGCTATGCGGTCCAGCACGTGTCCACCAATGGCGTGACGGGCTACCCATCGCGGGCGTCGAAGTCGTTCGGCCTCGAGCTCTGGCGGGACGTGGTCGCCGCGGCACGCGAGACGGTCGAGCGCGCACACGACGAGCATCCGCCGCTCGGCTAGCTGCCGCCGTAAGATGCACGTCGTGCCGACACCCGAGCGCCGGGCGCCGGTCCGCGCCATCGGACGACCACGCAACGACGCCGACGCGGCGCCGACGGCATCGCCGCGGGCGGGGATCGTGAATGCCGCGACGAAGCTGTTCTCCGAAAAGGGCTATGCGCAAACCACGATGAGCGATATCGCCCGCGCATCGGGCCTACAGCAGTCGTCGCTGTACTACTGGTTTCGCAACAAGGAACAGCTGTTGCAGGAGACCTTGCTCGTCAACCGGGCGCCGTTGAAGTTCATCGCGGAGGTCGGCGCCGGGTCCGGCTCGCCGGCCGTCAAGCTGTACCGCCTGCTGCGGTTCGACACCATGCAACTGGCGATGTCGCCGATCGACTTCAACGAGATCCAGCGCATCGCACACGAGCAGCGCAGCGAATTCCACCAGTTCTGGACGGATTACGAACGACTCAAGGATTGGGTCGTCGACCTCATCGGGGCGGCGATCAGCGAAGGCAGGTTCATCGACTGTGACAAGCAGGACACCGCCGGGTTGCTGCTCAACTTCGACGAGGGTGCGCAGAAGCGGACGCGACTGCACACCGACCAGGGCGACCGGGTGGAGGAGGCGATCCGCGTCGGCGAGCAAGTCGCGATCATCGCCGTGCGCGGACTGCTCAAGCGGCCGAGCGAGATCGAACGCATCCGCGCACAGGCCGCCCAATTCGACGATGCCGCCGTCGCCCTGCACATCGCCCAGCCGCCGTCGAACTGACCGGCCTGCCCGCTATTCGCGACCGGCCGACACCCACGACAGATCGGAGAACCGATTGCCCGACACGGAGGCACCCGCCGCGTCGAGCGTCGCCAGCTGGTCGTCGGTGAGTGCCACGTCCAGCGAGTCGTGGTTCTCCTCGACGCGGGCCGCGCGGCGGGTGCCGGGAATCGGCGCCGCCGCCACCCCGAGTTCGTCGGCGCGGTAGCGCAGCCAGGCCAGGGCGACCTGTGCGGGGGTGGCCTCCCGCTCGTCGGCGACGGCGCGGATCACGTCGACCACCGCCAGGTTGGCCTCCAGGGCGCCGTCGGAGAACCTCGGCATCCCGCGCCGGAAGTCCGATCCCGAGGCCAGGTCGGACGCGGACCGCACGGTGCCGGTCAGAAACCCGCGGCCCAGCGGCGAGTACGGGACGAAGCCGACACCGAGTTCGGCCGCTGCGGGCGCCACGTTGCGTTCGACGTCGCGGCTCCAGATCGACCATTCGCTCTGCACGGCAGCGATGGGGTGGACCGCGACGGCCGCGCGCAGTTCGTCCGCCGTCACCTCGGACAGCCCCAGGTGGCGGACCTTGCCCGCGGCGACCAGTTCGGCCATCGCCCCGACGGTCTCCTCGATCGGCACGGACAGGTCCCTGCGGTGCATGTAGTAGAGGTCGACGACGTCGGTGTTCAGCCTGGCCAGGCTCTCGTCGATGCACTCGCGGACATAGGGGGCGTCGCCGCGGGCGGCGAGCCGGCCCGCTGCCCGGTCAGCCGGGTTGCCGACGATGCCGAACTTGGTCGCCAGCGTCACCTCGTCGCGGCGGTCGGCGAGCAGTCGGGCGATCAGCCGCTCGTTG
>JAVRPF010000610.1:0-5584 GCA_032162385.1 Mycobacterium sp. | reverse complement strand
CCTTCCTGATCAACATCTCCATGGGTGACGCCGGTGGTTTCAAGGCCAATGACATGTGGGGTCCCACGGAAGACCCGAACAGCGGCTGGAAGCGCAACGACCCGATGGTGCAGATTCCGCAGCTCGTGGCCAACAACACCCGTCTCTGGGTCTACTGCGGCAACGGCCAGCCCAACGAGCTGGGCGGCGGCGACGTGCCCGCCAAGTTCCTCGAGGGCCTGACCATCCGCACCAACCGGACGTTCCAGGATGAATACGTCGCGGCCGGTGGCAAGAACGGCGTGTTCAACTTCCCGGACAGCGGCACGCACACCTGGGCGTACTGGGGACAGCAGCTGCAGCAGATGAAGCCCGACCTGCAACGGGTGCTGATCGGCTAACAGCCGTCAGAACCCGCCCGCCACCTTCACCCGAACGCGGCCGGTGACGCCGCCCTTCACGATCGAGGGCAGCGTCGCCGGCACGTCGGCGACGGGGATGTCGCGGGTGAGCAGATCCAGATGCGGGGGCATCAGGTCAGTGCCGATCCGCGCCCAGATCTCGCGGCGCTCGGCGATGGGCACCTGAACCGAGTCGATGCCCGCCAGGGTGACTCCGCGCAGGATGAACGGGTGCACCGTCGTCGGCAGGTCCGCGGCGCCGGCCAACCCCGATGCCGCCGCCACTCCGCGGTACTTCAATGTGCTCAGCGCGTAGGCCAGGGTCTGACCGCCGACGCAGTCGACGACGGCAGCCCATTTCGTCTTGCCCAGCGCCCGGACCCGTTCGCCCTCCTCGGGCAGCCGGCCGACGATCTCTGCCGCGCCCAGTTGTTCGAGGAGTTCGTGGGCGGCCGACTTGCCCGTCGACGCGACGACGTGGAAGCCCGCCGCGGCCAGCAGGTCGACGCTGACGGTGCCAACGCCGCCGCTCGCACCCGTCACCAGAACCGGGCCGTCGTCCGGTGTGATGCCGTGCGCCCGAAGCGCTTCGACGCTCATCGCCGCCGTGAAGCCGGCCGTCCCGATCGCCGCCGCCTGCGCGGTGGTGAGTGCATCGAGCTTCACCACCATGTCCGCGGGGTAGCGGGCGGTGTCGGCGTAGCCGCCTGGTCGGCCGGTGCCGATGTCGTAACCGTGCGCCACGACCGGATCGCCGACGGCGAAGTCCGGGCTGGTGCTCGACGACACCGTGCCTGCGACGTCGATGCCCGGAATCAGCGGGTAGCCGCGGGCGACGCCGCCGCCTGCGGTCACCGCCAACCCGTCCTTGAAGTTGATCGACGAGTAGTCGACCGCGATCGTGACGTCGCCGTCGGATAGTGCCGTGTCGTCGACGATCTCCTGTCGGAGCAGGACGCCGTGTTCGGCATCCTCGTGCGCGACCAGAGCGGTTATCTCAGCCATGCGGGAATCCTAATCCCGCCGCCTTGCGTCACCGATGACCCGTGTCTGAACCCCGCTACTTGAGCTCGGCCGAGGACAGGCCAAGCAGCCGGCGCGCGACGACGAGCTGCTGGATTTGCTGGGTGCCCTCGAAGATGTCGAGGATCTTGGAGTCCCGCGCCCACTTCTCCAGCAGCGTCTCCTCGGAATAGCCGGTGGTGCCTGCCATTTCGACGGCCTTGAGGGTGACGTCGCTGGCGACCCGGGCGGACTTGGCCTTGCCCATCGAGGCTTCCTTGGAGTTGGGGATCTTGTTGTCGGCCTGCCACGCAGAGCGGACCGTCAGCAGGTAGCCGGCCTCCCAGTCGGCCTCCATCCGCAGGAAATCCGCGGCAGGCGCGCTCTGAGCGTGGGCCGGCTTGTCGTAGGAGATCTCGATGCCGGCGTCGGTGAGGATCTTGCGTAGCTCCTCCAGCGCGGCCCTCGCAATGCCGACGGCCATCGCCGCAACGATCGGCCGGGTGTTGTCGAACGTCTCCATCACACCGGAAAAACCCTTGTCCACGTGGACTTCCGGGTCACCCAGCAGGTAGTCCTTCGGAATCCGGGCGTTGTCGAACCGGATCACTGCGGTGTCGGACGCCTTGATGCCCAGCTTGTGCTCGAGCCGTTCGACCGTCACGCCGGGGTGCTCGCGCGGCACGATGAACGACTTGATCGCCGCGCGGCCCAGCGACTTGTCCAGCGTCGCCCACACCACGATGTGGCTGGCACGCGAACCCGCGGTCACGAAGATCTTCTCGCCGTTGATCACGTACTCGTCGCCGTCGAGCTTCGCCGTCGTCGACACCGCGGCCGAGTCGGAGCCGAAGCTGGATTCGGTGATGGCCATCGCCGCCCACACCTTTCCGAGCCGCTCGAGTTGCTCGTCGGTCGCGACGCCGGAGAGCGCGGCGTTGCCCAGTCCCTGGAAGGGGATCGACAACACCAGTGCAACATCGCCCCAGCTGACTTCCATCGCATTGAGCACGGCGGACATGTTGCCGCCGTTGACATTTCCGTGCTGGGTTTCGCCGTCACGGAAAGCCTCGGCGCCCGCGAGCGCGAAGACGTTGGCCTCGGAGATTCCCTCGAAGAGGTTGGCGAGGGTGTCCAGTTCGACCGGGTAGGCGTGTTCCTTCAGGTCGTATTTGCGGGAGATCGGACGCAGCATCTCGGCGGCACCCTGATGGCCCTTTTCGATGACCTTCTGCAGTTTTTTGGGCAGTTCCAGATTGATTGCCATGACAAGTCTTCCGTTCTTCTTCGTCAGAGACCGCTAGAGGACGACGACACCCTCGGCGACGCCGAGGGCCCGCAGATCGCGGTACCAGCGCTCGACCGGGTGTTCCTTTGTGAAGCCGTGACCGCCCAGCAATTGCACGCCGTCCAGTCCGATCTGCATGCCCTTGTCGGAGGCGAACCGCTTGGCCAGCGCGGCTTCCCGCGCGAACGACAGTCCCTGTTCGGCACGGGCAGCGCCGCGCCAGGTGATCAGGCGAAGCCCATCCAGTTCGATCGCGATGTTGGCACACATGAACGCAACCGACTGTCTGCGGGCGATCGGTTCGCCGAACGCCTCGCGTTCCTTGACATAGGGGATGACGTAGTCGAGCACTGCGTGTGAGGTGCCGACGGCCAGTGCGGCCCAACCCAGTCGGGCCAGCGCGATGGCCTCGGAATAGTCGCTGTCGATCGCGCCGTCTTCGCCGAGGCGGTTCTCCAGCGGCACTGCGACGTTGTCGAGCTCGACGCGGCCCAGCGCTGCGGCGCGGATGCCCATGCTCGGGTCGGCCGTGACCGTCAGCCCCTTGGTCTCGGCTTCGACGATGAACATCGCCGGCTTCCCGTTGAGTTGCGCGGCGATGATGAACAGTTCGGCGTTGGCCGCGGCGGGCACCAGCGACTTGACGCCGGACAGCCGGTAGCCGCTCGGCGTGCGCACCGCGGTGGTCTTCAGCGCGGTTGGGTCGAACAGCGCATGCGGTTCGGCGATCGCGACGCACGCCTGCGGAACGTTCTCACCGGCGAACTCGGACAGATAAGTGGCTTGCTGCCCGGAACTGCCCCAGTGGGTGAGAGCCGATGCGACTCCGCCGGGGGCGAGGATCGGCAGGGCAAGACCCATGTCGCCATAGGCCAGCGCCTCGGCCACCAGCGCGTTGGTCACCGTGCTGCGGCGAGCGGCGATGCCGTCGAAGTCCTCAGGGATGTTGATGGCGGTGATGCCGAGTTCGGCGGCCTTCGCGATCAGGTCCGCCGGATGGGCGGCGGCATCGTCAGCGTCGTATGCGGCGGCCCGCAGGATCTCCTCGGCGAACTCGTTGACCGTCTCGACGATCAACTTCTGGTCGTCGTCGGGGGACAGGTCGAAGTAGTCGGCGCCGCTCGGACGCAGGCGCGTCGGGGGCTTGCCAAGCCCCTGTACCCGCTTGAACTGGCGGGTGGACGCGCCGAAGGCGGAGAACGCCGTCTTGACGCCGTAGCGCAGCCCACGGTTGAGCGGGTCGCGCAGCCCGTGCCTGTCCAGGAACTCCTGGCCCAGGATCGGCGTGATCAGCGCCAACCCGATGTCCGTCGCTGTCCGCTTGTGCCGCTGCATGCCCACGGCGCTCTCGGATCCGGAGCGCTTGGGGCGCTGCTTGGTGCCGTTCCTGGCCGGCAGGGTGTTGGTCATGTGCAGCCTCGCGTCGTTGGGCAGTGCCTCTGGAACATATCTTACTCTCGAGTAAGGTCGGCGGATTCTGTTAGCAGGGTCGCACCGGAGACAGCCTGGTCAGCACCCGATCGTGCAGCAGGCCATTCGTCGCCACCGCGCTGCCTCCGTGTGGGCCCGAGGCGCCGTCGAGAGTGGTGAACGACCCTCCGGCTTCGCGCACCAACACGTCCAAGGGCGCCAGGTCCCACAGCTTGACCTCGGGCTCGGCGACGATGTCCACCGCACCCTCGGCCACCAGGCAGTACGACCAGAAGTCGCCGTAGCCCCGCACCCGCCACACGGCGTCGGTGAGATCGAGGAAGCGTGGCCGAAGCTCGCCCCATCCGGTGGTGAGGTCGGAGAACGACAGGCTGGCCGATCCGATGTCGTCCACGCCGGACACCGAGATGGCGCGCGGGGCGCCGCGGAACGATGTGAAGGCGCCCTCGCCGGTGCCGGCCCACCACCGCCGCTGCATCGCAGGCGCGCTCACCACGCCGACCACCGGAACGCCGTCCTGCATCAGTGCGATCAGCGTGGCCCACACCGGCACCCCGCGGACGAAGTTCTTGGTGCCGTCGATCGGATCCAGGACCCACTGCCTGCCCTCGAAGACCGTGGCGCCGCCGTACTCCTCGCCGAGAACCGCGTCGTCCGGCCGGTGTTCGGCGAGCACGCCGCGGATGAGTTCTTCCGCCGATCGGTCGGCATCCGTCACCGGGGTGAGGTCGGGTTTGGTCTCGATCCGAAGGTCCAGCGCGCCGAACCGGTCCAGCGTCAACACGTCGGCGTGGTCGGCCAACTGCAGGGCGAGCGTGATGTCATCCGCGACTGAACTCATGCCGCGACCCGCGTTCGTCTTCGGATGCTCATGGCTCGACTCCCGCTCGCTCCGGTCCTCGCTCGTCCCTCGCTGCGATCCTCACTCGCGTTCGTCTTCGGAAGCTCATGGCTGCAGTCCTACCATGGCGGTGTGTGGGAATTCGCTGTGCTGTTGCTCTTGATCGGTGCCATCGCCTTGGTGGCGGCGCCATGGATCCGTAGGCGCACTGGTGGCGTCCGCGGCGGCTCAGGCAGGGACGTGATGCACGGCACCCTCTTGGTTACCGGCGTCAGCCCCCGCCCGGACGCCGACGGCGAACAGTTCGTCACCATCAGCGGCGTCATCAATGGGCCCACCGTGAACGAGCACGTGGTCTATCAACGGATGGTCGTGCCCGTGACCGCGTGGCCGTCGATGGGCCAGTTGATGCCCGTCGTGTACTCCCCGAAGAACCCCGACAAATGGGGCTTCGCGCCGGCGGAACCGCTTGAGCCGCCCCAGCCGCCCGCGCCGCCCCCGCCTGCGCCGTACAGCTGATATGTAGGCATTGTTTGTCAAGAGGCAGGTGAAAGCCGCCCCGGTTTGGTGCCGGGGCGGCTTTCGTCCAACCATTTGCAGTCCCACTATCCACAGGCCGCGGATTCACGCGGCGATGGCCTC
>JAVRPF010000609.1:0-7017 GCA_032162385.1 Mycobacterium sp. | reverse complement strand
GACTAGCCAATGTAGCGATGGACTCGATGAACCGTTTCGCTCCGCCACACCTAGAGATCGAGGGTCAGTCATCCACCCGGCGCCGTTCTGGATATGCAGACCAACAACATGCCGCTGTCGCGCTCCGGAGTCGTCAAGAGCGTGTCACGGTGCTCGACCTCACCGGCCAGCACCCGGGTGCGACACGTTCCGCAGAATCCCTGTCGGCATGAATACGCGGTTGGTACCTCTGCGCGCCGCCGACATCTGAAGCATGAATGGCGCAGAGATCGGGACGGCCCGGCCGAGCGATTCGGGCGCCCAACCGTGCGTGCCGAAAGACGTTGCAGCGCAGATGGTCTTGCTTCCTCGCGACGGTCACGCTCGAATCATGCACAGTCCCTGGCATATTCGAACTATGGCTCGAAGTCGGCGACCTGGCGCCGCGCTCTCCGAGATCGTGCGGCAGTGACTGTCAAACCGCCTTCCCACACCGCGAAGAACGCTAGCGTGAGCTCATGGAAACACCCGCTCCTGCAGCCACTATGCCCACGTCGCGCAAAGTACTCTGCGCCGTGTACGCCACGATCTCTGTCGCCGCGCTGATCGCCACGTGGAGCCAGAATGTTGCTTACTTCAACAGCGTCACGGGGCTCGGCTCCTTCGTCAGCGAGACTCGAGTTACACCCGCTTCCAGATCGATCACCGTCGACATTCTGTTCTTCTTCCTCGCTGCGGCGATCTTGATGGTGATCAAGGCCAGGAAACACGGCGTCAAGTTCGTATGGGCCTACATCGTCGGCGGTGGTCTCATAGCGATCAGCGTCACGTTCCCGCTGTTCCTGATCGCGCGAGAACTGCGGCTGCGGACTTCAGACGCACCTGAGCTGCGCACCATCGACACCGCCTTGCTGGCGATTGTCTCCGTGCTGACGGTGGGCCTCGCGATCTGGGTGGATGTCGGCCAATGACGACGCCGACGTAGGGGACCGGCCGGGTACGCTCACGATCGTGACCGAACAGCCGTTCGTACCCGCCGACTTCGTCGTGCCGCTCGAGCTCGTGGGCCCCGGTTTCCGGCTGGTTCCGCTTGGGCCCGAACACAACTCCGCCGACCACGCCGCGTGGTCAGCAAGCATGGAGCACATCCGGGCCACCCCAGGCTTCGGTGGGCGGCCCTGGCCGCACGAGATGCCTGCGTCGCAGAACCTGGCCGACCTCGAGCAGCATGCCGCCGACTTCACGGCGCGCACCGGGTTCACCTATACCGTCCTCCCGCCGGACCGTCCGGACGCTGACGAGGTACTCGGCTGCGTGTACATCTACCCGCCTCAGCCCGGCAACCCCGGCGACGCCTCGATTCGTTCCTGGGTACGCGCGGACCACGCCGCGCTGGACTCCATCCTGTACGCCACGGTCCGAGACTGGCTGGCCCAGGCCTGGCCCTTCCGCGCAGTCGATTACGCCCCCCGGTCCTGAGCGACACCACCCCTCGCGCGCGGGTGCCGGGGCGGCCTTGACAGACTGTGCGTATGGCACAGATAACCTTGCGTGGAAATCCCATCAACACGGTCGGCGAGCTACCCGCCGTCGGAACCCCGGCCCCCGCCTTCACCCTCACCGGCACCGATCTCGGCGCGGTCAGCAGCGGGCAGTTCCGCGATAAGCCCGTGTTGCTGAACATCTTTCCCTCGGTGGACACACCGGTATGCGCGACAAGTGTGCGGACCTTCAACGAGCGCGCCGCAGCAAGCGGTCTCTCGGTACTCTGCGTATCCAACGATCTGCCGTTCGCCCAGAAGCGGTTCTGCGGCGCCGAGGGCATCGAGAACGTCACGACGGCGTCGGCATTCCGCGACAGCTTCGGCGAGGACTACGGCATCACCATCACCGACGGTCCGATGGCCGGGCTGCTGGGTCGGGCCGTCGTCGTGATCGGTGCGGACGGAAACGTCGCTTACGCCGAACTGGTGCCTGAGATCGCCACCGAGCCCAACTACGATGCGGCGCTGGCGGCGGCCGGCTAGGCGCCGCGCCCAGGTCGGCCACGGGTTATTCGGTGCCGCAGCCGATCACGGGGCGGGTGGACGCGCCCCGCGCACATGACCGACCATAGGGTGATGTCGCTCAGCACGCACGAGGCCGATCTGTTCGAGGGCTCCAGGGCCGCTTGGAGGCGATCGCCTACCGGCTGCTGGGGTCGGCCGGTGATGCCGAGGACGCGGGGCAGGATGCGTTTCTGCGCTGGCATGCGGCGGACCGGGAACGGATCGAGACGCCCGAGGCGTGGCTGACGAGGGTGCTCGTCAATCTCTGCCTCAATCAGCGCTCACCTCGGCGCGGGCCAGGCGGGAAACCTATGTGGGGCAGTGGCTCCCGGAGCCGGTCCTGGCCGGAGACCGGATGCTCGGTCCGACCGACACCGTCGAGCAGCGCAAGTCGGTATCCATGGCGATGCTCACCCTCATGGAGCGACTGTCGCCCAATGAGGGTCCGTACCGAGGTCGATGCGGTCGTCGCGGGGAAGATCGTCGAGGAATTTCTCGCCGCGGCCCTCAGCGGCGACACCGAGCCACTGATCCGGCTGCTCACCGACGGCGCGGTCAGCGTCGCCGACGGCGGTGGCCGGATTCCGGCCCGCAAGACCCCGATCAACGGTGTGCTCGGTATCGCGCGATTCCTGCGTGGCCTGTTCCAGCCGACCGATGCCAGGCGCGCCATTACCGGTGGTAATCCAGCCTTTCATGCCATCGCGTCGACGGCGGTCCTGCCATGCTGGTCGAGGTGAGCGAGCAGGTCATCGGCGTCATCTGCCTCGACGCGACCCCCGACGGCGTCGCGGCGATCCATCTGCAGGTCAACCCCGACAAACTGGAACGCATCACGCGTCAGTGGACGGCCGCCGGTCCTCATCGCCCCCTGCCGGGAGGTTTGGTGACCCACATCACAATCGTTTTCTGTCAGGGATTGCGCGGCTGTCCGGTTCAGGAGGTGACTGCAACCAGATAGGAGTGAGCCATGAAGCCATCGCATTGTCGTCCTCGGAGCCGGGTACGCCGGCGCCAACGCCGTGCACCCGATCGCGGCCGCCACCATGAAGGTGTCCGTTACCGGGCGGCGCCTCGGGAACCCCAATGGCGTGGCTGGCCGCCGACGCCCTCGCCGCGCGCTTGACCGGTCGCAAGATTTCCGAGACCCCGACCCGCTACACCGTCCAGTGCATCAGCCTCGGACGCCGCGACGGAATCATCCAGCGCGTAACCCCCGACGATCAGGTCACGACCACCGTCATCAGTGGCCGGACCGCCGCCCGCATCAAGGAACTCGTTTGCGCGGGCGCGGCCTGGACCATCGCCCACCCGATCATGATGCTGCCGACCCGCCGCCGTCACCTCGCGGCAACCGGCGAAGTGGAGACGGTCTACTGGTTAATCGAGTAATCGGTCTAGCTTGTGCAGGCCCACCACGACGAGCAATTCGCGCAGGTCCTCGCCGAGAACGACCGCCGGCTGGCCCAAGGTATCGCCGACCTGATCGAATCGGCAGCCGCGCAAGGAATCATCGATCCCCAGCTCGCGCCGACGGTGGTGGCGCGATGGATCGTGATCCTGACCGATGGCCTCTATGGCCGCGGTACCCCGAACCGGATATCGACCGGGCAACCGACGTCGACACGGTGAAGGTGCTGATCACCCGGATTCTGCGGCTCCGATCGAAGGCTCCGTGACGGGCGGTGCTCAGACCGAACGGAGAAAGGCTGCGGCGAAGAAGGCCAGCTCCAGGCGCATCGCCCGCCGGTAGACCGCCGCCACCGCGGCCCCGTCGTCGGCCTGTTCGTCGAGCAGTCGTTCCAGGCGGCATGCCAATGCCTCGAAGCTCGGGTCGGCGTAGGTCTGTACCCACTCCGCGTAGGGTCCCGCCGCATTGGCGTCCAGCGACGCGCCGAGCCAGGCGTAGAGCCGCATGCAGGGAGTCATCGCGGCGAACACCATGCCCAACGTGCCGGTAGCTGCGGTCGCGAGCAGGAAGTCGGTATAGGCCAGGGTGGCCGATGATGGCTCGACGCCGGCCATGTCGATACCCCATCGGGCTGCGTAGGAGGCGTGCAATCCGAGCTCCTCGCGAACCCCTGCGAGCAGATCAGCCAACGCCAGCAGCGTGGGTGTGTCGGAACTGCGGGCAAGGGCCAGAGCGTATGCGCGGGCGAAGGATTCGAGGAAGAAGGCGTCCTGCGCGACGTAGCCCGCGAAGATCTCACGGGACAACGAGCCGTCACCGAGCCGACATAAGAAGGGATGGGCGAGCGTCTCCGCCGCCAGGTCGCCGTTGTCGGCCCATAGCCGAGTTGACAGGCTCATGCCAGTGCCATATCCCAGAACGCCACCTCGTGCGTCAGTACGTCGCGAACCAGGTCGTCATGCCCGTCGACGGTGGCCAGCTCGCCGAGTCCGTCGACGTAGCCCGCAAAGCCCGGGGCAGTCCAGTGCTCCACGAACTCCCCGAACGGGGACGTGCTCGACGCGGCGGAGGCCCACGCGAGCAGGTACACCCGCTCCAGGACCCAGAGCGCCGTCACCGCCGCGCCGAAGGGCGCGGCATCCAGCCGCAGTAGCAGTGCGCGGTAGGCGAGGGTCGCAGGCAGCGCCTGCGGTCCCAGCTCGATCCCTCGCCGGGCGGCCATGACCTCGAACCAGTCCAGCTCGGCAACGAGCGCGACGCATCCATCGGCGAGCACTGGCTGCGCCGGCCGCGGCGCACGCCCCAGCAGCCGGGCCTGGAAGGCAAGCAAGTCCGCGACGAAGAGGGCATCCTGCGCCAACCACCGATCAAAGGCCACGTCTGCAATCGTGCCCTCGCGTACCGCATCGAGAAAGGGATGTCGGGTAGCGGCGGTCCAGAGGGGTTCGAGCACGCCATGAACAATAGCGACGCCGATGATCGGATCGACACCGACCACGTGGGTACGCCGAGCGCGGCCGCTTCCTCGCAAGGTATCGGGCTCGCATCTACCGGGGATCAATTGCTGCACAAAGGCATAACGAATGCGCCGTGATGCGCTGGTAGCGGTGGATACGCGAGAATTGCCGATAATCTACGGGCGGTGCAGTTTTGGCCGTAAGGGTGGGACGTCCCGGCAGGGAGTCATGGAATGTCGACCGATACGTGAAGACATCGCGTTGAGGCCGGAGAGGTGGAATTCGAATGAAGCGCATCTACGCGATCGCGATCGGCGTGGCTCTGTTGGTGACGACGCCCGGTCTGGCGACCGCTGACATCTATTCCGGCCCGGCAAGCCGGCAGCAAGCCATCCAGTACGTGATCGCGCGTGCGCTTGCGCAGCGCGGCGTGCCGTACACCTATGGCGGCGGCAACGCCGCAGGCCCCACCCTTGGTGCCAAGCCCGCCACCGACGGCGTCACCGCTGACCCTGCCACCAGCATCGTCGGCTTCGACCCGGCTCCCGCCCTTGGTGGTTTCACCCAGACTCCCCAAATCTCCGGTTTGGCCCCTGCCCCCGCCCTCGGTGCCTTGACCCCTGCCCCCAGCATCGCCGGCGGCGCCCCGGCTCCCAGCGTCGTCGGATTCGATGCTTCTGGTCTGGTGCTGTATGCCTTCGCCGGCGTCGGGGTCAAGTTGCCGCGATCCTCGGGCCAGCAGTACGCCGCAAGCCCCAAGGTTTTGCCGTCGCAGGCTCAGCCTGGCGACCTGATCTTCTTCGGCCCCGACGGGAGCCAAAGCGTCGCACTGTTTCTGGGAAATGGGCAGATGCTGGAGGCCACCGATCCGGCCGTGGTGGTCTCACCCGTACGCACCGCCAACATGGCTCCCTATCTGGGCCGGGTCATCGCGCAGTGATCGCGGCGGATCCCCGCCTCGGTCGAATGCGCCCCAGCGCCCCACGTGCGGGCGCGATGGCCACCCCGCGCGATTGGCAGCGTTCGTCGCGGGTGCTCGTCGGACTGATGACGTAGTCGCGCAGCAGAGTTCGTAGCACGACCCGCATCTCCATGGTCGCGAAGGCCGCACCGGTGCAGCGGCGGACTCCGCCGCCGTACGGAATCCATTCCGCGGGGTCGGGGGGCCGGGAGATGAAGCGGTCGGGATCGAAGCGGCGGGCGTCGGCGAAGACTGATTCGTCGGCGTGCAGCAGCCCGATGCTGGCGACGATCGTCTGCCCCTGCGGGAACGTCCACGGGCCGATCTGCAGTGTTGGGGCCTTGACCTGCCGGAATGTGTTGTCGACGACGGGGCGGGTGCGCTGGACCTCGAGGATCGTGGCGTGCAGGACCTCTTCGGATCCGTTGTCGAGATCGGCGTTCAGGCGGTCGAGCAGCTGGGGGTGCCTCTGCAGCCGCTCGACGGCCCAGGCCAGGGTGGTTGCGGTCGTCTCGTGGCCTGCCGCAAGCAGGGTGATCAACTCGTCGGCGATCTCGGCGCGCGTCATCGGTGAACCGTCCTCGTAGCGGCTCTGCAGCATCAACGACAGCACGTCGTCGCGGGCGTCGAGGTTGGGGTCGGACTGGGCTTTGTCAATCAGCCTGTCGACGATTGCATCGTACTCCCGGCGGTACAGGTGGAACCGGCGCCATGGACTCCACCGTCCCCAATCCCATTGCGGCACAGGGACCAACGCAAGCATCGAGCCGAGCTGGATCGCGGGCGGCAGCATTTCCCGAAGGCGCTCCAACTCCTGGCCCTCGGCCCCGAACACCGCCCGCAGAATGACGTTGAGAGTGATGCGCATCATCGAGGGCATCGTCGCGAAGGTTTGGTCCTGCGGCCACGTCGCGAACTCGTCGACCGCCTCCCGTTCGACGATCGCCTCGAAGGCGGCCAGCCGTCGTCCGTGAAACGGTGGTGTCATCAACTTGCGTTGTGCGCGATGTCGGTCGCCGGTCAGCGCGAACAACGAATTCGGTCCCATGACACGGCCGAGATTGGCCTCGGTCGTGTCCGCGACGTCGGAGCCGGTCCTTGAACAGCTGACGAATGTCCTCTGGATCGCTGAGGACGACCATGCGCCCGAAGATGGGCAGA
>JAVRPF010000608.1:0-11799 GCA_032162385.1 Mycobacterium sp. | reverse complement strand
CTGCGGGTAGTTCCACGGGGTGATCGCTCCGATGACTCCAACGGCTTCGCGCCGCACGATCGTGTGCCCGAGCGCGGCGGGCCGGATCTCCTCTTCGTCGGCGTTACCGATCAGACCCGCGTAGTAGCGCATTAGTGCCGCCGGGAAGATTCCGTTGGCACCCCGGGACAGGCGGATCGGCATGCCGTTCTCGCGCGTGCACAACTCGTTCGTGCCCGCGGCACGGGCCATCAGCGCGTCGGCGAACCGGAGCAGCACCTCGGCGCGTTCCGCCGCCGGAGTGGCTGCCCACCCGGGAAGGGCGGCGCGAGCGGCAGCGACTGCGCTGTCGATCTCGGATTCCGTTGCGGCCGAACCGGCACCGAGCGGCTCACCGGTGGCCGCCTCGATCACGGTCTCCACCTTGTCGGCCTTGCGGAATTGCCCGCCGACGAACAGCCTTGCGCCGGTGTCCATCACAGTCGTCATGTCGAACTGCTGGTTTCCTCGTCGGCGTCGATCCAACTGAACAGCACGTTCTCGGTGATCAAGTGCTCGGTCTCCTCGGCATCCAGACCCAGTAGCGCCCGGCCGATCTCGCGGGTGTCCTCCCCCGGCATCGGGGCGGGCCGCATCGTCGCGTCGGGGATGTGGCGGAAGGGCGCGGGATGCGTCTCGGCGGGGATGGGCGCGTCGAACAAGGGGTGGTCCATGTCGGCGTAGAGGCTGCGGAATTTCACCTGGGGATCGGCGAGCACGTCGACCGCTCGATTCATCGGGCCCGCTGGCACCCCCGCGTCCTGCATCACCGCGACGATGTCGCCCTTGTCCCGGCCCGTCGTCCAGGCCGAGACCGAGTCGACGAGCTCCGTTCTACTGCCCGGCAGTTCGGAGATTCCGATGACCTTGGCCAAGGCAATGCGGTCTTCTTCGGAGCGGACGGAGATCACGCACCACTCGTCGTCGCCCGCACAGGGGTACACGGCGTGAATTGCATCGTCGTCGACCACGGTCAGACCGGCCGCGCGGGCGGTTTCGGTCACATAGGACGTCGCGAGCTGGTTGACGGCCGCTTCGGCCTGCGAGATGTGGACGTGAGCGCCGGCATCGGCGGCTTCCCGGTTTATCAGCGCAGCCAGCGCGGCGATGGCGGTGATCCTCGCGACGACGTGGTCGGGGAAGATCGTGGTCGCATCGTAGAAGCCGGTATCGGTGGGATCATCCGAGGTCCAGAGTCGGCTGACGCCCGTGGTGGCCCGCACCAGCGGGCCGTAACCCATCCGGGCACTCCACGGCCCCGTCGCGCCGAACGCACTGCTCTCGGCCAGCACGATTCGTGGATTCAACGCGCGCAGGGCGTCGTAGGAGAAGCCCAGGGCAGCAAGGGTTCCCGGTTTGAAGTTCGCGAAAACCGCGTCGGACTCCGACACCAGGCGGCCGAATAGCGCGGCGCCATCGGGGTGGCGCAGATTCAGGCCGAGGCTGCACTCATTGCGATGGGTCAAGGCCCAGGACCTGCTCATCTGCTGACCGGGTGGCGTCTGGCGCAGTCCGTCGGGATACGCCGCACTCTCCACCTTGACGACCTGGGCGCCGAGATCGGCGAACAACCTGCCGAGTTCGCCGCCGGCAACGATCACACCGAGGTCGAGGATCCGCAAGCCCTCGAACGGCCCTTCCCTGACATGGCCGGTCGGGTCGCCTGCGCCGGGCCGCGCGGCGATCCACGTCGGCTCGTCGGCACCGACTGCCGGGCAGGGCCGTGCGATCCCGGCGTGCCCGCCGTCGACCACGAAGGGGCCAGCGGGCACGGTCAGTCGGGTCCCGGGTGCGACGTCGGTCTCGGTGAGCGCCCCGACCGAACGGAAGTGGTCCGAGGAGAGCGCGTCGGCGGGGCTGAGCACGGCGGCGATCGGGACCCCTCGCCGCTGCCCCTCGGTGACCAGCGATTCCATCGTCTGGGGGGCGAACAGGTCGGCGATGGCGGCGTCGAGTTCCTCGGAGGCGACGAACCGGGCCGCGATGCTCTCGAACTTCGGATCGGAGAACTGCTCCGGCTCACCGAGCCATGCCCGCATGCCGCGCCACTGCCGCGGCGACAGCAGGCAGATCCGGACGAACCCGTCGCGGCAGGCGAACGTCGGATAGATCTGTTGGTTGCGGGGCCGGCCACGCCACAGTTCGCCGGCGCGCTTCTGACCGGCCGCCGCCTGCCCCTCGGAGCCGAACGGCGGATCCAAGCACTGCAGGACGGCCTCGAACCGGGAGAAGTCGATGTAGTCACCCGTGCCGCAACGCAATCGGTGGTAGTAGGCGACGAGCGCCGCCCACGCCGCCTGGACCGCGGCCGTGGCTGACGCGATGCCGTACGGCGGCAGCACCGGCCGACCGGTGGTGGGACCCGACCTCGACAGTGCCGTCGACATCGCGTAGAAGACGGAATCAGTGGCCTGCCACGCCGCGTGCGGACCCGATGTGCCGAAGTCGGTGAGCTCGAGCGCGACCAGGTGTGCAAACCGCTCCGCGAGCACGGCGCAGGACGTGCCGAACGTGGTGGTGCCCCGGTTCGTCCCGCCGTCGATCAGGATGTCGGCACCGCCGGACAGTTCGATGAAGCGCGCGCGGTCACCGGCGTCGGCGGGATCGAGCACCGCAGAGCGCTTGTTGGCGTTGTTCAACGAGAACGCGACGCCGACGCCGGATACCGAGGGCCTGGTGGCACGAGCCGCGACGCCCCCGGGCGGCTCGACCTTCAGGACGTCGGCGCCAAGGTCGGCGAATAGCCTGCTGACGCCGTCGGACTCCGCGCCACCGACGTCGAGCACCCGGACCGACGCCAAAAGCTGACACCTGTCAAGCATGCGGACCAGTATCGGTCAGCGACCACCGGCGTTGCCTGGCGGGTCCCGGACTGGCTGGGCATATGCCAATCGCACGTAGACTTGGCCGGTTATGTCTGACGTCAGCGCCGTGGCCGCGCCACCCCACCCGCTGATCGGTCAGCTCGCCGCCCTGGATCACTTCCGCGTCTACGTCGACATCGGCGTCGTCGTGGTGGTGCTGGCGCTGACGAATCTCATTGCGCACTTCACCGCGCCGTGGGCCAACGTCGCCACGGTGCCAGCCGCCGCGATCGGGCTGCTCCTGCTTGTCCGCTCCCGCGGTCTGGGCTGGTCGGAGCTCGGGCTCGGGCGCGAGCACTGGCGCTCCGGCGCGGGATACGCACTCGCCGCGGTCGGGTTGGTGGGCTCGGTGATCGCGATCGGTGCGCTGCTGCCGTGGACGCGGCCGATGTTCATGAACGACCACTACGCCACCGTGTCGGGTGCGCTGCTCGCGTCGATGATCATCATCCCGCTGCAGACGGTGATCCCCGAGGAACTCGCGTTCCGGGGCGTGCTGCACGGTGCGCTCGACCGGGCCTGGGGCTTCCGCGGTGTCGCCGCGGCCGGTTCGCTGCTGTTCGGGATGTGGCACATCGCCACGTCCCTCGGACTGACCAGCAGCAACGTCGGATTCACCAAGCTGTTCGGCGGCGGTGTCGGCGGCATGGTCGCCGGCGTCGTGCTTGCGGTCGTTGCGACCGGCGCGGCCGGATTCGTGTTCACCTGGCTGCGGAGGCGCAGCGGCAGCCTGATCGCGCCGATCGCCCTGCACTGGTCGTTGAACGGACTCGGGGCGCTGGCGGCGGCCCTGGTCTGGCACCTCTCGACCTGAGCGCAGTCAGCGGTCGGTACGCCGCCGGGCGCGAAAATCTCGATTCTTGAGCTTGTTGCCGCATGTCGCCATGTCGCACCAGGTTCCGCCGTGATTGCGCGAACGGTCGTAGAAGGCCCACCGGCAGTCGTCGTTCGCGCAGGCCTTCAGGTGCGCCCAGGTGCCGTCGCGCTGCGCGTCGGACACGATCAGCAGCAGCGCCAGCAGACGTGCTCGCACCGAATCCCCCACCGGCGCCAATCGCACCGCCCCGTCCTCGGCCACGGCCGCCCTCACCAGTTCGCCGTCGGTGAGCTGGTGAAGTGGCGACACCAGTGCCGGGTCCGGAGCCTGGCCGTCGGTGTTCTGGAGCACCACGGCGCGCAGGCCTTCTCGCACCCCGATCAGGGTCAGGAGATCGTCGTCGGTCGGCGTGCTGCCCGGCGCCAGCAGTCCGTTCGCCGTCAGCCAGGGTGCGGCTTCCCCTGCCGACGCCAGCCGGTCCCGGCCGGACTCCCGGTCGATGGTGTTGATCAGGCTCTGCACGCGCCGCAGGGGTTCGGGAGCGGGTTTGGGTTCCTTGTCCTTCTCCAGGTCCTTCTCGAGGTCCTTCTCGAGCCACGCTTCGGACGCCGACGTCATGTGGCCAGTCTAGACTGTTCGTGACCGGTATAGAAGTTTGACTAGTCACTAGTGACCGATATAGCCTTAACAGTAGTCACGAAGCGAAGAGGTTGAGATGACGTCACGACACCAGACCCACGACATCGGCACCGCTCCGTCGACGCACTCCGACTCGACCGAGATCGACGGTCCCGCACCGTGGTCGGTCCGGCTGCGGGCACGATTGTGCGCAGGCCGGTACGACCGTCAGATCGAGGACGGAGTCAATCCCGTCCCGGGCAGCCCGCTGGCGCTGCACGGTGCGCGGCTGATCTCTGCCCGCGAACGCGATGAGCTGGCGTATTCACTGCGACTCGTCGTGCACGACGCCGACGTCGGCGCCCACTTGACCACGCGCGTGCCGGTTCGGCCCGCCGCCGTGCACCACTGTGCCGAGGTCATCGAAGCCGTGCGCGACCGACTGGCCGACCCGTTCCCCGTCCGCGCCCGCGGCATGGCCCGACTGCGGATCCTTCTGTCCGACGGGCGCGGTCCGCTGTACCGGTCCGGCCGGGGCACGCTCAACGCGGCTCTCCGCGGCGTGCTGGCGACGCTCTGATTAATCGACCGTCAGTACGGCCGCCCCCGCGATCCGACCGCCTGCCAGATCGGCCAAGGCCCGGTCGGCGCGCGACAACGGATACCGAGGAGTGGTCACCGTGACGTGGTGCCTGCCAACGAAGTCCAGGAACTCCCTGGCGTCGGCGCGGGTATTGGAGCTGACCGACCGGACCTGGCGCTCCTGAAACAGATGGCGCTGATAGTTCAGCTGGGGAATGTCGGTGAGATGGATGCCTGCGATCGCGAGCGTGCCGCCGCGGTCCAGCGCTTCGAGTGCGGGCAGCACCAGCTCGCCCACCGGCGCGAACAGAATTGCCGCGTCGAGCTCCACCGGCGGGCGGTCGTCGGCGCCCTGAGCGGATGCCGCGCCGAGCGCCATGGCCAGTTCCCTGGCGTGCTCACCGCGCGTCATCACGTGGACCTCGGCGCCAAGAGCCAGCGCGACCTGAGCGGTGATGTGCCCGCTGCCGCCGAACCCGTAGATCCCCAACCGGCCGCCCTCGGGTAGCTCGGCCCGCATCAGGGACCGGTAACCGATGATGCCCGCACACAGCAGTGGCGCCAGCTCGGCGTCGGTGTAGCCGTCCGGTAGCTGGTGCGCGAAAGCCGCAGGCACGGTGGCGAACTCGGCGTACCCGCCGTCGGCGTCCCACCCCGTGAAGCGCGACTCCGGACAGAGGTTTTCGCGGCCCCGCACGCAATAGCGGCAATGTCCGCAGGTGTGTCGCAACCAGGCGATGCCGACGCGGTCGCCGACGGAGAAATCGGCTCCGGCCGCCGAGCCGACCGCCACCACCTCGCCCACGACCTCGTGGCCGGGAACAACCCCGCTCCGGTGGACCGGTAGGTCACCCTCGGTGACGTGAAGGTCCGTGCGGCAGACACCGCACGCCGCGACCGCGACGAGCAGTTCGTCGGGCGCCGGCTCCGGTACCGGCGCATCCACGCGTTCCAGCGGACCGGTGCTCATCGGACCCGGGTGGCGCACGCGCCACGCCGACATGGTGTCGGAGGTGTTCACCGCAGCGAGCTGTCCGGTTCCGGCGGCACGTCGCTAGCGCTTGCGCACCATGCCGACGATCCAGAGCAGGATCACCGACCCGATGATCGCGGTGAACAGCGTGAACCACCAGCCGCCTGCCGCGGTGTCGAGGAAGAAGCTCAGCAGGAAGCCGCCGATGAGAGCGCCGACGATCCCGATGACGATGTTCATCAGGATTCCCGAACCACCGCCCTTGACGATCTTGCCCGCGATCCACCCGGCGAGGGCGCCGATGATGATGTAGCCGATCCATCCCACGCTGGTGAGCGTGGTGGATCTCGCAGCCAGAAACTCGGTTGCCGCGATCATGTCCATGACGAACCCCTGCCTGCCGCCGATCGAGCCAGCTCAGCCGCTGGATCACCCTCCGGTATACCCGCAGACGGTAACGATTGGGCAGCCGAAACATGCACGATCGTCCTGTACCGAACGGCCGTTGATCAGGCCGGGGGCAGCATCTCCGGCGGCGCGTTGGTCACCGGCACCGGGACGCCGACGCCGGGCCGCGGCGCAGGTGCGTTGGGATCCGGCGGCGGTGCGTTCGGATCCGGCGGAGGCGGCTCCGGCGGCGGTGGCGGTGTGAACGGTCGCAGCGACTGCGCCAGCGTGGTGGCGGCGGCCTTGTCCACCGGGTTGGTGGCCGACCCGAGCCACACCACGAACCAGCGCTCGGGGGTCCGCTGGCCGCGCGGGGTGCCAGGCGCCGGTGTCGAACCGACCACGCCGGCCCAGATCTGGCCGGTGGGCTTGGTGGTGTCGGTGAACTTCACCTCGTAGTACGAGGCGGCACCTGGCATGCCCGCGGCATCCAGCGGAACGGTCGCCTGCGCCACGCGGGTTCCCGCGAAGGGCATGAAGAACTCGCCCATGTCCGAAGCCAGCCGGGTGGCCGCCTTGGTGTTGTCGGCCTCGGCGCCGGCGAACAGCTTGAGGTCGAGCCGTCCGATCAGCACGCTGGTGTCGCTCGGTGACTGTTCGGTGCCCGCGGCCGGGATCTTCGTAAGCAACGCCTGGCCGTAGGACAGCTGGGTGGCGTCCGAGACCTTCCAGCCGGCGGGCACGACGTAGCTGAAGCCACCCGACGCGTTGTCGACGCGGCCAGGCTCCGGCGGCGGAGGCACGGGCGCGTTCGGGTCCGGCGGGGGCGGCGGCGCATTGGGATCAGCCTGCGGTGGCGGCGGCGCATTGGGATCGGCCGGCGGCGGTGGGAACGGGAACGCGGGTGCCGGCGGCGGAGGGGGCGGCGGTACCGGGTCCGCATTCGCCGGGGCGCCGGGCAGGACGAGGGTCACCGCGGTCGCGGCGGTGACCGTCGCGACCGCCAGTTTCCTCGCCGTGCTCCAGCGGTGTCGTGGGGTGGAGTCCGGCTGTTGCATGGGACGAAAATACCGTGTTACCGCCGTGACGCAAGTGTGAGTTGCTCTTAGAGTGTCTGTCTTGGAAATTGCTGGGCGGAAGAAAGCCGTGCCAACGGGATAGGGGATTGATTGCTGGCATGACGAGGCCCCGGGCGGCCTTTGTGGGCCACGTCCCAGGGGTCTCGTCGGTTGATCGCGAGGACCGGCGGCAACGTTACGGCCCAGGATGAACGGTGATCTCCTGAGACTTCACCGCGAAGTAGACGCGCTCCCCCGGTGCCAGCCTCAGGTCGGTTGCGGACTCTACCGTGATGTCGGCGGCCAGCCCTGGGGCACCGTCGGGTTGCTCGTCGGCGCGTACGCGGATCGCGGGCCCCCGGTTGTCCAACTCGGCCACCACGACCTCGACGGTGTTGCGCGGGCTGCCGTGTGGCTCGTCGCGATGGACCGCGACAGTCGAGGGCGCGAACACGGCCACGGCGGCGTCCCCGGTGCCGACGTCGTCGCCGACGATGCCGTGCCACGTCGACCCCCAACGCGTGACCAGGCTCCCGTCGGACCCGATTCGCCCCGCCACCAGGTTCACCCCCGCGAAGCGCGCGCCGAAGAAGCTGCGCGGCTTCGCCAGCACCTCCGCGGACGTACCCGACTCGACCACTCTGCCGGTCTCCAACACGAGGACGCGGTCGGCCAACGTGACGACGTCGAGCAGGTCGTGGGTCACCAGCACCGCTGAGCGCCCGTCGCGCGCCAGCACCCGGCGCAACACCTTGCGCATCGCGGTCGCCACCGCCACGTCGAGACCGGTCAGCGGTTCGTCGAGGAGCAGCACGTCGGGATCTGCAGCCAGCGCGCGGGCGAGTGCGACGCGCTGAGCCTGCCCGCCAGAGAGTTGACGCGGCATCCGATCGGCCAGGTCGCCGGCGTCCACCTCGTCGAGCCACCGCTGCGCTGCGGCGCGGGACTCCTTGCGGCCGAGGCGCTTTCCACTGCGTGGCCCGAAGGCGACGTTGGTGGCCACGTCCAGATGCGGAAACAGCAGCGGATCCTGCAGCAGCAGCCCGATGCGCCGGGCGTGGGTGGCCACCAGGACTCCGGCGGACGTGTCGGTCAACATGCGATCGCCAACGCGCACCGTGCCGACATCGGGCCGCACCAGGCCGGCGAGCACGTGCAGCACCGTCGACTTACCTGCCCCGTTGGGGCCTAGCACGGCCAACACCTCACCGGCCGCGACGTCGAACTCGACGTCAAGACCGCGGCCTTCGACCACCGCCCGCAGCTGCACGCCGGTCACGACCCGTCACCACCCACCGACGCCACCCGCCTTGAGCGTGCGGCTACCGACGCCGATCACGACCACCGCGGCGACGAAGACGAGCAGCACCGACAGGGCCACCGCCGCGTCGGCGTCGCTCTCCCGTTGCAGATAGATCTCCAGCGGGAGCGTGCGGGTGACCCCTTCGCGCGAGCCTGCGAATGTCAGCGTCGCGCCGAACTCCCCCAGTGATCGGGCGAAGGCCAGCACGGCGCCGGAGGCCAGGCCGGGCGCCAACAGCGGCAGGGACACCCGCCACCACACCGTCGTTGGCCGCGCGCCGAGCGTCGCGGCCACCACGTCGTAGTCGGCGCCCGCCGTGCGGGCGGCTCCCTCGAGCGCGATGACAAGGAATGGCAGCGACACGAATGTCTGGGCCAGCACCACCGCTGTCGTCGTGAACGCGATCTGGATGCCCGCGGCATCGAGATAGCGGCCGAGTAGCCCGAGTCGGCCGAACGCGTAGAGCAATGCGATGCCACCCACGACCGGCGGCAGCACTAGCGGAAGCAGGATCAGTGGCCGACTCCAGCGCACCCACCGGGAGTCGTTGCGAGCCAGCACCAATGCCATCGGTACGCCCAACACGATGCACAGCATGGTGCTGACTGCCGCCGTCTTGATGCTGAGTTTGAGTGCGGTGAGCGACGATCGGCTGGTGACGAGGGTCAGGAACTGCGCCCATTCGACCTTGGCGGCCACCGCGACCAGGGGCAGGACGACGAAGATCGCCCCGACTGCGGCGGGGAGGTAGAGCCAGCGGGGCAACCCGGCCGAGCGCGTCACGGACCAAACCCTAGGACACCCAAGGTCACGTGTTCGCGGTTGTCCGCGTGGCGAGTTTCACCAGCTAGCTACTGTCCAGTAACATGACTCCGGACTCGCTGGGTTCAGCGTCGAACACGAGGAGGTCTTGGTGATGGATGTGCTGCTCACCGGCGGCGATACCGAGCTCGGTCGCGCCATCGCGGAGGGTTTCCGCGACGCCGGACATCGTGTGGTGATCGCGGGCGCCCGCCGAGACGACCTGGAGGTCGCGGCCAAGGAGTTGGACGTCGACTCGATCGTGTTCGACAACACCGACGCGGCCAGCCTGGAGGACGCCCGCGGGCTGTTTCCCCACCACCTCGACACCATCGTGAACGTGCCTGCGCCGCACTGGAACTCCGGCGACCCGCGCACCTACACGTTGGCCGACCGCGCCGCGGCCTGGCGCACGGCCCTGGACGCCACCATGCTGTCCACGGTGCTCACCGTGCAGATCCTCGGCGACCACCTGCGCTCCGGCGGGTCGATCGTCAGCGTCGTCGCCGACAACCCGGCTGAGGGCAGCCCGGAGTCGGCGATCAAGGCCGCGTTGTCGAACTGGACCGCGGGACAGGCCAGTCACTTCGGCATCCGGGGCATCACGGTGAACGCCGTGGCGTCGGGCCGGGGTGCCGAGCCCGGTTACGACGGCATCCCCACCACGCCGCCGTCGGTAGCTGCCGAGATCACCCGGCTGGCACTGTTCCTCACCACCCCGGCGGCGCGGCACATCACCGGCCAGACGCTGCACGTGAGTCACGGCGCGCTCGCCAACTTCGGCTGACGCGTATTCCCGGGTTCGCGGGGAGCGAAACGGGGTTTTCGTTCCGTTTAACCGTGACTAGGGTCGATTGAGTGACGATTCGACTCGCTCTTCAGATCCCGAACTTCTCCTACGGCACCGGCGTCAACGAGCTCTTCCCCACCGTCATCGCGCAGGCGCAGGAAGCCGACAAGGCGGGCTTCGACACCGTCTTCGTGATGGACCACTTCTATCAGCTGCCCATGCTGGGCACCCCGGACCAGCCGATGCTGGAGGCTTACACGGCGCTCGGCGGACTGGCGACGGTCACCGAGAACGTGCAACTCGGGACTCTCGTCACCGGCAACAGCTACCGCAACCCGACGGTCTTGGCCAAGGCCATCACCACCCTCGACGTGATGAGCCAGGGCCGCGCGGTCCTCGGAATCGGGACGGGCTGGTTCGAACTCGAACACGACTCGCTCGGCTTCGAATTCGGTACCTTCACCGACCGGTTCAACAAGCTCGACGAGGCCCTGGAGATCATCCTGCCGATGCTCAAGGGCGAGCGGCCGACCTTCTCCGGCAAGTACTACCGCACCATCGAGGCGATGGCCGAACCCCGATTCCGCGACCACATTCCGCTGTTGATCGGCGGTAGCGGCGAGAAGAAGACCATTCCACTGGCGGCCCGCTACTTCGACCACCTCAACGTAATCGCAGGCTTCGACGAGCTGCCCCGCAAGGTGCAGGTCGTCCGCGAGAGTTGCGAGAAGATCGGGCGCGATCCGGCCATGCTGGAGACCCGCATGCTGGTGGTGGCCATCATCGACGAGAACCTCACCCTCGACGCGATTCCGGAGGAAATACGTCAACAGGCGGCCGTGGGCAGCGTCGAGCAAGTGGCCGAGCAGATCAAGACCAAGGTGCTCGACGTTGGCATCGACGGCGTCGTGATCAGCCCGGTCACGTCCATCAGCGGCTACCAGCCCGGCGTCATCACAGCGGTCGCCGAAGCGCTCAGACCGCTGATCACCGGGTGAACACTGGGCGCGGTGGGGCATCTCACCGCGCTGCCGGGATACCTGCCGACTAGCCTGTTGGTTGTACTGAATAGGTTTTCGCGCGCGAGGAGCAGCAATGAGTCACCCCGGAGCTACGGTGTCGGATCGGCATAAGGTCGTCATCATCGGTTCGGGTTTCGGTGGGCTGAACGCCGCCCAAGCCCTCAAGCGCACTGACGTCGACATCAAGCTGATCGCGCGGACCACCCACCACCTGTTCCAGCCGCTGCTGTACCAGGTGGCGACCGGCATCATCTCGGAAGGCGAGATCGCGCCGCCCACCCGCCTGATCCTGCGCAAGCAGGAGAACGCGCAGGTGCTGCTGGGCGACGTCACGCACGTCGACCTCGCGCACAAGACGGTCGACTCGGTGTTGTTGGGTCATACCTACCGCACGCCGTACGACAGCCTGATCATCGCGGCTGGCGCGGGCCAGTCGTACTTCGGCAACGACCACTTCGCCGAGTTCGCCCCCGGCATGAAGTCGATCGACGACGCGCTGGAACTCCGTGGCCGGATCCTCGGCGCCTTCGAGCAGGCCGAGCGGTCCAGTGATCCGGAGCGCCGCA